>JAQUTB010000112.1 GCA_028709985.1 Dethiosulfovibrio sp. | reverse complement strand
GGGAAAGACATCAGGGAGAAGGTGTAACCCATGTCCGCATACGCTGAAGGAATCGTCATACTCCTTTGCATCAACGCCATAGCTGCCATGGGAGTATCGTTGCTAACCGGTTTTACCGGCATATTCACGCTCGGGCACGCCGCCTATCTCGCCCTGGGCTCCTACACGACCGCCATACTCACCCTGGACTACGGCATAGCCTGGTCCCCCGCCGTTCTCGCAGGAGGGGTCGTCGCGATGGTGATAGGCTGCCTCATAGGCATACCGACTCTGAAACTGATGGGGGACTACTACGCCATAGCGTCCATAGGACTGGCCGAGTCCATCAGGCTTATCCTCGAGAACTGGCAGAGCCTCACCAACGGAGCGAGAGGGCTTGCCGGCATAGACACCTTCACCACACTTCCGGTCGCACTGGGATTCTTCGTGGCCCTGGCGATAGTCGCCTTCTGCCTCATAGACGGACGATTCGGGAGATCCCTGAAGGCCTGTAGAGACGACCACGTCGCAGCATCCCTGCTCGGATTCGACGTAGCGAGGATAAGGGTTATGAGCCTCTCCATATCGGCCCTGTACTGCGGCCTGGCTGGAGGACTTTATGCGGGATTTATCTCATTTATTCAGCCGATGATGTTCGACATGCTTAAATCCACCGAGATGACCGCAGTGGTGGTCTTCGGAGGACTGGGATCCATGAGCGGCGCAATCCTAGGCACCACGGTCATAACCCTTGTGACCGAGATGTTCAGGCCCATATCCCAGTACAGAATGCTCATATATGGCCTGGTCTTGGTTCTGGTGATGGTCCTTCGCCCGGAGGGCATCATGGGCAAGAACGAGGTCAGGGGACTGGTAAAGAGGCTTTTCAAAAAAGGCGGTGATCGGTCGTGACTGAGGTCTTGATTCTCGACACCATAAATAAGTTCTTCGGCGGCGTTCACGCCGTGAGGGACGTCTCCTTCACCCTCAAAAAAGGGGAGCTGGCCGGGCTCATCGGCCCTAACGGAGCCGGAAAGACCACAGTGTTCAACCTGATAACCGGGGTCTACCCCCTGGACTCGGGGCACGTTTCCATGGAGGGGCAGGATATCACAGGCATACGGACCTGCGACACGGTTGGGAAAGGCATAGCCCGAACCTTCCAGAACCTAAGGCTCTTCAAGGGATCTTCTGTGTTGGAGAACGTCATGACCGCGGGACAGAGATATCATCCCTACTCCTTCCTCGAGGGAGCAACCCACCTTGGAAGGTGGAACTCGACAGAAAAAGCCATAAGGAAGGAATCCATGGAACTTCTGGACAGGGTTGGATTGGCCCAGGAGGCCGACAGGGTGGCTGATACCCTTCCCTACGGACACCAGAGACGGCTTGAGATAGCCAGAGCTCTGGCCCTACGGCCGAGGCTTCTCCTGCTGGACGAACCGGCTGCGGGGATGAACCCGGAAGAGGTCCAGGAGCTGAACGTACTCATAAAGGACATCCACAGGGACTTCGGATTGACCATACTGGTCATAGAGCACCACATGGAGCTGGTCATGGAGATCTGTCCTCACGTCATATGCCTCAACTTCGGTGCCGTCATAGCCGACGGAACCCCCGAGGACATCCAGGGCAACAAAGAGGTACTCAAGGCCTATCTCGGCGAGGAGGTGGAGTGATGGATAAAAAACCGCTTCTGTCCGTAAGAGGACTCGAGGTAAGCTACGGAGCGATAAAGGCCCTGCTGGGTGTCGATTTGGACGTCTACGAAGGGGAGATCGTCTCGGTCATAGGGGCAAACGGCGCCGGTAAGTCCACCTTGATGAACGCCATAATGGGCGACGTCCCACGCCAGGCCGGGACCGTCTCCATCGGGGACAAAAACCTGTCCTCCAAGAGCTTCCAGGTGGTGGCACAGGGGCTCTCCCTGTCCCCTGAAGGGAGAAAGGTCTTCACCACCCTGACCGTGGACGAAAACCTCATGATGGGGGCCTTCCCCAGAGATGACAGGTCGAAGATAGAGGCAACAAAGGAACACGTCTTCGAGCTCTTCCCGAGGCTGAGGGAGAGACACGCTCAATACGCCGGAACCCTGTCCGGCGGAGAGCAACAGATGTTGGCCATAGGCAGGGCCCTGATGTCCGCCCCGAAGGTCCTCCTGCTGGACGAGCCCTCCCTGGGACTGGCTCCCATAGTAATAAAGGACATCTTCAAGGAGCTGAAGAAGATAAACGCCACTGGGATGACCATACTGCTGGTGGAGCAGAACGCCAGGCAGGCCCTGATGCTCTCCCACAGGGCCTACGTCATCCAGACCGGAAGGGTCATCATGGAGGGCCTATCAAAGGACCTCATCACCAACCCAGAGGTGGAGGCGGCCTACCTGGGAACGGGCAAACACTGACGAAAAAATCTCGACTTCTCCTGGAAGTCGAGATTTTTTTTGCACTCTCTCCGACATATCATGTCGCATCCAGGGTGTAACCTTACACTCAGATAAGACGATATGAGGAGGAGATACCGATGACGCTCTCTTTTTCCTACACCAACTCGAGCAGGATCAAAAAGGAAGTCTCACTGGAGCTGACGGCCTTGAGCAAAGAGGTTCGATCCCTTTCGGACGAAATAGGTCCAACCATCTCCGGCAGGGTCGAGTGCAAAATATCCTCTATAATGTCTTGGCTTAACCAGGGCGATCTTGGCGACCAATCTCAGGCTATAATGGAGGCCGAGACGCTGGAGCTTATCCTGGAGGTGACACTTCAGCGAAAATCCGAGCAGGTTCCACGCAAAACCCTCAAGTCCATGCTGGACCGCAGCAGGGTCATAAGTCGGTCTATAAGGCTTATCTCGGAAAATCCGTGGGACACGATATAGACACCTACGAGGAGGTAAAACCATGCCGAAGGAGATTTCGTCCAGCAGGATAAGAAGGTTGAACTCACTTATGGAAAAGCTGTGTTCCAGGGCAAAGGTATCTGGATCGGAGCTCAGAAGGCTAAGGGATGGCGTGTCCTCCAGGACCTTTCAGCGTGACCTCAGCTACCTCAGGGAGGAGTTTGGGACCGAGATCGAATACGACACGTCCTCCGACGAATACCGCCTCATAAACCGTGGGACATTCGTGATGCTCCTATCCATGAGCGAGGCACAGATACAGGGCTTGGCGGCGGGCATAAAGATAGCCTCCCACTTTCTGCCCCACCTTAAAGACGACCTCTCCGACCTATGGGGCAAGGTCTCAGCCGTCATTCCCCCCAGACTTACCAAGCAGGGGGAGGCCCTCGGTCGCGCCACGGTGGTGGCCACGCCGGTATCCGCCGTAAACCCCAGGACCTTTCACCTCCTCATAGACGCCATAAACAAAAAGACCCCGGTCAGGTTCTCCTACACCTCTCCCTACGAATCGTCGCCGGAACCCAAAGAGAGGATGACCTCGCCATGGGGGGTGTTCTTCCAGGCCCACGCCTGGTACCTCTGGGCAAGCCATCCCGACGTCCCAGACGGGGTTACCTATAGGATCTCCCGAATAGACACGCCTCTCGTATGGCCTGATGGGGCTTACCGTGAAAAACCCCAAGGGCAGGAGATCTCCGACTACGCATCGTCCTGCTGGTACGCCTACCGGGGAGGGTCGGACGTGGAGATAGAGCTGAACATATCCCCGCCCCTTTCACTGGTCATACCGGAGACCACCTGGCACCCCACTCAGAAAATAGAGACGAAAGAGGACCGCTCGGCGACCCTCAGAGCCACCGTCTCGGAGAACGCCCTGGGGTCGGTGGCGAGGTGGGTCCTGGCCAGCGCGCCTTTTGTGACGGTGGAAAGCCCGGAAAGCCTGGCCTCTGAGGTAAATCTTTTGGTGAAGAGGCTGAGCAAAAAGCTAAACAACTAACTTTGTATTGTCAAACTAACGTTATCGGAGTACAATCGGGGCATCTCACAGAAAGTCGGTGATTCATATGGGAAAAGAGCTGTTGCTGAGCTCTTTAGCCTTCGGCCTTTTCGTTGTATGCCCCAGGATGGCTGGGATGATGCACGTTATCGCCGGACAGGAGAGCCTTTCCATGATGAAGACGGTCCTGGTTGGGACGGCATTTTCCGTGCCTCTGTTGATGCTAATGGTCATGGTCTTCGGACGTTTTGGGGTCTGGGGAGCTCTGACGGTGTGCGTCCTGACCGATTTTGGGGCGGCCCTGATAATGGGCTCGGTCAGCGCGAAAGCAGGGGTGGAGACCGCGGTCATAGCCCTTTTCGTCATAATGGGGGTCAAGGTAGCCCCGTTCATATCCAGGGCACTGTTTTAGAGAAGGCCGGACCCCACCGAGGTCCGGCCTTCTCTTTTATAGCACAGCTGAGCTCAGTATCCTGTAGATCTCGTCGATGCTCAGATCCTCCCAAGAAGCACTTCCCGAGGCAAAATGATATACTCCTAGAATAAGGGAGGTGACGTCGATGTTGGCAAATATAACGCTCAACAACTTCCGTCGATATGAACAGGCGATGTTCCGATTCCACCCCCGAATGACCGTCCTCATCGGAGAAAACGGCAAAGGCAAGACCACCATCCTCGACGCCGTAGCCATAATGCTGGGGACCTATTTCCAAGGTTCAGGAATCGCCACAGGACAGGGCCCTATTAAAAAAAATGACGCCCGTCTCCTGGCCATCGAAAAGGGAGATCAGCTGTTTCTAGAGCCACAAAAACAGGTTTATCTCGCAGCGGAGGCGACCATTCGGGACAATACGGTCCGATGGAGACGAGACATAGGAGATCGAGGTGGCAAAGCAAGGGACATCGTCGCTATTGGATCTCAAGACAGGGATAAAATCTCAAAAGGGGAAACGTTAGACCTTCCTCTATACCTCTATTACGGATCTGGACGACTGTGGGACATCCATAGAGATGTCACCCCAGACGGACCTGGATCTCAGCTGGACGCCTACCGATTTTGCCTGGATCCAAAATCGGATCAGAGGGCCTTTGAGAGATGGTTTACCAGGCTCTCCCTGGCGGAGATACAGAAAAAGAAGAGCTTTCAGTCCCTGAAGGCCGTGAAGGAAGCCGTGATCCGATGTATCCCCGACGCCACCGACTTCTATCACGACGTGGAACGGAAACAGGCGATGATCCTCTTGGAGGAGGGGCCGATACCTTTTAATAACCTCTCAGACGGATACCGGAATATGGTTGCCATGGTGGCTGATATAGCCCACAGGGCATCGAGGCTTAATCCCCACATGGAGGAGGATGCGCCAAGGTCCACCAGAGGCGTGGTGCTCATCGACGAGATCGACCTCCACCTCCATCCAAAGTGGCAACGGCAGGTGGTCGCAGACCTCCAGGACGCCTTTCCACAGATTCAGTTCATAGCCACCACCCATTCACCGTTTATCGTGCAATCACTCGAGCCAGGACAGGTGATCGATCTCCACCAATCCGCCGCCATCGAGGACATGGTTAACACCCCCGAGGGGAAAGCAGCCCCTGGGGCGCCGGATCCCTACGTCGGTCGATCGATCGAGGATATCGTGGAAGACCTCATGGGCATCGATCTTCCTCAACGAAGCGAGCGTTATCAGGCGATGTACGACGCCGCAAATAAATACTACGAGGTGCTTCGTCAGGCCCAAAATGCCGACGAAGAGGAGAAGGCAAGGCTCAAAACGGAATTGGATCGCCTGAGCGCCCCCTTCAGCGACGACGTAGCCTATTACGCCTTCCTGGAGACGGAACGAGCCGCGGTGGGGCTTGAGCCCTCATCGAGAAAACAACGGCGATGCGACCGATAACAAGAGGACCACATCCTCAAAATGGAGAGAGCCTCTTTGAATTTGAGAACTATCGTTACGTTAGAGGCCATTTGATCGAACGACTGGGCCAATACTGCTCCTACTGCGAAGCACCCATGCCATCCTCGCTGGCGGTCGAGCATATACTGCCCAAGGGGGCGCAGGGGCTCTCCGAAGAGGAACGCAGACGAAGGGAGCTGGACTGGGACAACTTCCTCCTCGCATGCTCCAACTGCAACTCCACCAAGGGAGATCGAAACTTGTCCCGTAAAGACTGCCTGTGGCCCGATATGGACAACACCTGTCTGGCTCTTCGATATTCCGAGGGCGGTTTGGTCTCTCCGGCAGAGGAATTAACCGAAGAGATACAAAAACTGGCACAGCGTCTGATCAAG
>JAQUTB010000111.1 GCA_028709985.1 Dethiosulfovibrio sp. | reverse complement strand
GCTCTTCCGATCTCAAGAGGCGGAGGAAGCCAGTTTCAGGCTGACCATAAGCGACGCCCATAACGGGAAAACCGTCTCTACCGGGACAAAAGTCCAGGCGGGATCGCGGATCAACGGGATCATAAGCGACGGCATAGCCCTGGATATCTCGGGAGACATCGGTATCAACCAGATCAGATATAGCGGAGAAAGGGGCTCCTTCGAGGCGATTCGGCCCTCCGTATTTGAGCAGTATGTCCATTTAGTGGACAGCACTGCACAGATGCAGATAGGGGCCAACGAAGGAGAGGACATGGATATCCAGCTTGGAGATATCTCAGCCAGGGCTCTGGATATAGAGGATATCGACGTCAGGACCAGGCTAAGCGCGGCGAGAAGCATAACAAAGTTGGACAACGCGATACATAAGGTCTCATCCCAGAGATCCACCATAGGTGCCCAGATAAACAGATTAGAACACACCATAACAAACCTGGACGTAGCATCGGTCAACCTAACATCGGCTAGGTCGAGGATCATAGACGCCGACATGGCAAAGGAAATGATGGAGTTCACCAAGCTGAATATCCTTCTTCAGGCCGGATTTTCCATGTCCGCCCAGGCAAATCAACAACCAAACCACGTTCTAAAGCTGTTAGGACAGTAAAAAAAGGAGCTCGGAAGCGTTTGCTTCCGAGCTCCTTTTTTTTACATCACCTTGTTCGCCAATCGGCCGATGGAGGGAATCTCACAGATCACCACATCGCCTCTTTTGAGATATTTAGGCGGCGAGAATCCCATACCGACCCCGGCGGGGGTCCCTGTGGCTATAATATCCCCTGGTTCCAATGTCATCCCATTGGAGAGATCGGATATCAGGGAGGGTATGTCGGTTATCATCAGCTCGGTGTTGGAGCTCTGCCTGAGCTCGTCGTTGACGTAGCTTTTTACGTCTACCTTTATGGGAAACGGAAGAGCCGATTTATGGAGTATGGCCGGCCCCATGGCAGTGTAGGTATCCAGGCTCTTGCCCCTGAACCACTGACCGTGCCTCTTTTGAAGGGCTCTTGAGGAGATGTCGTTGAAAACCGAGTATCCAAATATATAGTCCTCCACCTCCTCTTTAGGGATATCCTTTCCCCTTTTTCCCATTATGACCGCCAACTCCACCTCGTAGTCCAGTTTTTCATCCAGGTCGTCCCTGAGCTCTATAGCCTCGTCGGATCCCAATATTGAGATGGCCCTTTTGGAGAAGTACACCGGGGCGGTCGCCTCTTTAAACCCCTTCACCGTGTCCTTGGTCTCCTTTAGATGGTCCAGATAGTTAACCCCAACGCACAGGACATCGTGAATCGGCCTCCCTATAGGGGCACAGAGCCTGATCTCTGAGACTGAGTAGGTCACATATCCTTCCGGTTGGAACACCGCGGATGCCAACAGATCCATATTACGATCTGAGAAGCCCTCTATAAACGACAGCATATCCGATGGAGAGGCATCCCCAAGGACGGACCGAACGTCAAGGATGCGATCCTCCTGGAGGATGACACCTATCCCCTTCACACTTTCTTTTTTGAACGTGACGAACCTCAACTATATCCCTCCTACCCCAAGCCTAAGGGCTACCTATTTCCCGGGAAATAAAGCCTCTCGGCCTACCGCAACAATCTCCCTGAGGAGCAGCTTTATATTCTTAACCGGCTAAACTTAAAAAATTAAAATTTTATTTTCTTCTCCTCGGTTTTCTAACGGGTTTTGTCCTTACGTCCTTAGGGAGATTGCGAATATAGATGACCCTGGAATGGCCATCGCTCTGAACTCTCTCGTCAACCTCGAATATCCCTATGGCCGAGGCCAATTCGCCTAACTTGCCGTACCCATAGTTTCTGGGGTCGAACTCGGGAGACTGCTTCGCTATGTTACTTCCTACCGTCCCCAGCTGGGCCCAACCTGTGTCGTCTGAGGCTGCCTCTAAGGCCGAGCGAAGGAGGCTTACCAGTTGCATATCGCCCTTCAGCTCTTCAGATGTCTTTCTCTTAATAGCTGGCTGAGCATCTTCTTTAACCGCGATGACCTCGGTATATATAAACTTATCGCAGGCTGAGACAAAGGGCTTGGGTGTTTTCTTCTCACCAAAGCCGTAGACCATAAGCCCAGCTTCCCTGATCCTGGCCGCAAGGCGAGTGAAATCGCTGTCGCTGGAGACAAGACAGAACCCGTCAAAATGATCGGTAAACAGCAGGTCCATAGCGTCTATTATCATAGCGCTGTCGGTGGCATTTTTACCCACAGTATACCTAAATTGTTGTATAGGCTGTATCGAGTGCTCCAAAAGCACGCTCTTCCACCCTGCCAAGTTGGGGGTGGTCCAGTCTCCGTATATCCTCTTCACGCTGGCTATGCCGTATTTAGCCACCTCCGCAAGCAACGGCTCCGTTATAGAGGGTCTTGCGTTATCGGCGTCTATAAGAACCGCCAGCCTAGGTTGTATTATGTCCAAGTCTGCCATTATTAATCCTTTCATAGGCCCGTAGGCTTTTTTAAAATTTACTCTTTTTAAGAACCCACCATGGGGCCATGTTGCTGTCTCTGTGTCCTCTGCCGAAGATCTCCCAGGAGGCTGCGAAAGCACCGTAGACCCTGGTGGCGAAGGCGAACAGAGGCATGAAAGGCAGCCACGGAATCATCGAAAGATCCTGACCTGGCCTTTCGGATAGAAGTGCAACAAAAACCATAAAAAACACTGAGGTAAGGATAAAATAAAACACATACACCAATATTAAAATCCAAAGCACAAAGTTCAGTGGGTATGCGATAAATAGATAGGCTGTGTAGACCACTATAACAACAGGCATGACTATCTGAAACAAAAGCCCTGTCCACAGCAGAGCGAGGAAATTTTTCAGCCCCACGAGCCTCACAGAAAAGCTCCTCCAGTGTTTTCTAAAATACAAAAAGGATAGGTCTCCATCCCATCTCAGCCTCTGCTTGAAGAAGTCCTTGAAGGTATCGGGGGCATCGGTAAACCCCATAGCCTCTGGGTCGAAAACGATTTTAAACTTGCCGTATCGACCTATGTAGTTCTTTATCCTTAGAGTTATGTCCAAGTCCTCGGCGGTCCCAGCGTCCCATCCTCCTATAAGCTCCAGGACGGAGCGCCGGAACACCCCGAAGGCACCGGAGATGTTGTTGATTATCCCGAAGGCACTTAGGCCCGTCTTGGCGGACTGTATGGAGAAGAAATACTCTATGGCCTGAAGCCTGGTCACCAGGGACTTTTTGTAGTTTCTGACCCTGAGACAGCCGGAAACCGCCGCCACAGAGGGATCCCTGAAGTGCCTTGTGGCCTTCTCCACCATGTCGTTGTCGAAGGAGGTATCCCCGTCCAGAG
This sequence comes from Dethiosulfovibrio sp., assembly GCA_028709985.1. Classification (GTDB taxonomy): domain Bacteria; phylum Synergistota; class Synergistia; order Synergistales; family Dethiosulfovibrionaceae; genus Dethiosulfovibrio. The sequence goes on along the minus strand of JAQUTB010000111.1, from coordinate 2,855 downwards.
ACATAACTATCTCGCCGTAGGCGAAGTTCATGCCTGTGTTGAGGGCGGAGACCCTCCCGCCTCTTTGCCACTTAGGAATGACCTTGAGCTCCCTCTTTGGGAGTCGCCCAACCTCTTTCTCCATGGATAGGGCGGCGGCGTAGGTATTTTTGTTGGCGGTCGCCCCGTCTACGATGGGTATTATCTGTATCATCCCGGGGTATATCTGCCTCGCCAGGGACCTTATGGTCTGTTTTACGTCCTCACCCTCGCTGTAGCAGGTCACCAAACAGGATACCGATGGATAATAGTCCTCCCGCCATTTTACCTGATCCATCCTTAAGAGACTGTGTTTCAGCACTCCCATCAGTATCAGGAGATAGACCGGCATCTCCAAAAAAAGGACGAAAGGGATGAACTTTAGCAGTATCTCCCATGTCCCCGACGACAGTGGAGCCTCCAAAACCATGGAGACTATCAAAAGAAGGGGCTCTGGCATCAGCCCTTGAGCTCCCCTGTGAGGCGAGTCATCAGGTTCTTGGCCCTCAACCCGTCCTGGATATCCTCCGGCGCGGTTATCCTTATGGATCGCAGGTCGGGCTTTATGGATCCATCGACCATGTCCGCCAGTTCAAGTATCCTGCCTTCCAGTACCGAGGCACCTTCCGAGTCGGTTCTGGGAAGGAGCAGCCAGAGCAGCCCTGTGCCTGTCCTGGTGGAGACGTCGGTGCTCCTTATGAGCTCTCTCAGCCTACCTGCTATTGCGTCCATCATCTGGGTTGTCCTCTGCCTGCCTATGGAATCGGATATCCGGTCCAGGTTGGCAAACCTCACTCCCAGTAGGGAAAACACCTCATCGGGATATCTCCTGTTCAGGAGGATCATCCAGTCGAGGAGCTGATCGAAGTAGGAGGGAACCACGTAGTTAAGCCGATCCAGCAGGGCATAGACGTCCTCTATGGATCCCGTCCTGGCGGCGGTCTTTCCCTTCTCCGATATCCTAAATACCCTTATGGCATCCACCAGAAGCTCGTCGGTCCTGGAGCGGGATCGGCAACAGAAGCAGTCGACCACCACGTCGGCCTCGACAAAGCGATGACCGCAGTCGTTACAGACGAAGCTCTCAAGGGGATGGTCGTAATCCGATCCAAGATGGCGAAGATGGGTGCTACAGAAGGGACAGCGATATCCCGACTCCTGAAGAAAATCCTCCTCCGGCCCCACCCTGCCACAGGTAAAGCAGTGGATAAACTCTTTAGGGGCTATGTCTTTGCTCCCGCAGCTTGGGCACACATCGATGTAGTTCAGATGGGTGCAACTGCATTTCGGGCAGAGCCTTATCCTGTCCACCAGCGATCCAAGGGTCAGGATCCCTCTGTCTCTGAGGTTTTTAAGCCACTGAACCGAGTCTTCCCCGCCCCCTATCATGTCAGCCATAGGAAATCCGTAGACATCATGGGTAAAGGGCCTGAGGACGGGGTTCAGCCCCTTAGGTCGGGAGACCAGGTAGGCCAGAAGGCGAAAGTCCCTGCTGCCTTTGAGGCTGTCCAGGTCGATTTCCTCCGAGAGTTTCTCCATCTCGAGGGCCTGCGCTCTGGCCTTGTCCGTAGAATCTACCAACCCATCGGTCAGGTAGATCAGGCTCTCGTCCACCGAGTTAGAACAAAATATGGGTTTAAAGCAGGTCGCAGGAGCATTCCTGAGCCTCTGGATAACCGTTATAACCGTCTCTTTCGACATATCGCCGTCAAGGATCACCCCGTTGGAGGAACCCGCTTCACCTAGTAGATCCTCCATGGACCTACAGTCGGTCATCCAGCTCTGAGATTGAAAGACCGTGCCGTTATCCCCTAAAAGCCTTACCATCCTGAACTCCTTCAAGGCAGCCACCTCTCGATCCATCTCCAACGGGCTCCCCAGTGGACCGTTACAGGAAGGCCCTCCACGAGAAACATGTCCGGTATGGGAGTAACCGCCCTCAAGGTAACCTTCACCGCCTGTCGATCGTCGGTGAGAGGCCTGGACAGAGCCGATGGGGTAGGTTGAGCCATGGAGGGCAATCCATCGACCCTAGCCTCTATCATGGTCCTACCGGGAAAAGCCACAGTCACCGATTCGTGCATTTCAGCGAGGCTTAGGTCTTCAGGGTCCAAAAAGGCCAGTATGGAGACCGCCTTAGGATCGGCGATAACCGCGAGAGGGGCCCCTTGGGATATCGATTGGTTCTCCACCGCGAAGACCTCCATAACCGTGCCGGAGATGGGCGAGGTCAGATCGGCGTCTCCCATGACACCGGACATCGCCTCCAACTCGGCCTCTATCTGAACCAGCCGGACCCTCCTTTCACGGAACTCCACAGGCGGTATCGATGAGGTCGCCATATCCGCCTTTGCCCTGGTAAGATCGGCCTCGGCACGATCGACTCTACCTCTAGCCTCGTTTAAATCGGCCACAGTGGCCGCTCCCAGGTCAAAAAGGCCCTGAACGGTCTCCAGATAACGTTTTTCCCTCTCGAAAACCCTCTTGGCCAGGGCAAGGGATTCGCTGACAGACCCGGACAACATCTTCTGCCTTGGGTTGTTCAGTATGGCGTTCCTCTCCGCGAGAAGGGGCTTTACCCTCACCTCAAGGGTAGGATCGATAATTCTGGCCAGAGGATCCCCTGAGACGACCTTCTGGCCGATCTTGAGGTATATCTTGGACACGACACCGGACATAGGACTGTTTATCGGTGTCTTGTCCATGTAGACTATACCCGGAGAGGTCGCCCATATAACCCCCAACCCAACCTTAGCCAGGAAAAACCAAAGAGGGCTGGAGACTATGAGGACAACCAGATACCATCGCCACTTGGGAAACACCCTCTTGGCGGGGGC
>JAQUTB010000110.1 GCA_028709985.1 Dethiosulfovibrio sp. | reverse complement strand
TAAGTCTCGACAAGACCGTCGGTGAGCTGCGTAGGCTTCTGTCGGGTATAACCTCAACCGCGGTGGAGGTCTCATCCTCCGCTGCCAGCTTGAGGGAGTTCTCCGCCGAATCCAATTCCGCAATGGACGACGCCAGGGGGCTGGTCGGAGACGCCTCTGGGGCCGCCTCCGATAACGCCCTTTCTTTGGAGCAGGTCGACGGTGGTATAGAGGAGATAGCCGCCAGCGCAAACGCTGTGGCGACATCCGCTGTGGAGGGATCCGAGGCGGCGTCGTCCATGGGCATCACCGCCGAGAGCGCGGTCTCTGAGGTTGTCAAGGTTATAAGCGAGATAAAGGATGTGGCCGCTTCCGCCGACGAGACGATGGATACGATGAGGCTTTTAGGGGGATCGGTCGATCAGATCTCTGCCTTCGTTTCAACCATCACTGCCATAGCGGATCAGACAAACCTGTTGGCCCTCAACGCGGCCATAGAGGCGGCGAGGGCGGGGGAAGCCGGCAGGGGCTTTGCCGTGGTCGCCGAGGAGGTCAGAAAGCTGGCGGAGGAAAGCAACAAGGCCGCTAGGGAGGTTTACGCTCTCATGGACGACCTCAAGTCGAGGGCTAAAGGTTCCATAGAGGCTACAGAGGCTTCAGCACGTTCCCTCGAGAGCACCGCTGATAGGGCGTCATCTGCTCAGTCAATGCTCAGCGATGCCCTGAAGGCTATCGCAACGGTGAACCAGGCCATGCAGGACGTGGCAGCCGGAGCGGAGGAGCAGGCCGCCTCGGCTCAGGAGATGGAGAGGTCGGTGTTCCAGGCCTCCCAGCAGACCCAGGGAGTTGCCGAGAGGATGGGACGTATCCTGGCAGTGGTGGAGGAAACCACCAAGGCATCGGACGGTGTTTCCTCCGAGTCAGAGCGGTTGGCTGCCGATGCCCAGAGGCTTAGGGATATGCTCAAGGGTTTCACTTTGGAGGATGACAGATCCTCTCTGATGTCGGTGAGGTAAAAGAGATGGAGGGCCGGATTTTCCGGCCCTCCACGTCTTTTATTAGGTTATTTTAGAAGCAGGGAGCGCTCTTTCCCTGTCCTCTTCTGTTGCTGCCCTGGAAGGTCTCGCTGGAGTTCCTCATGTCGAGCCTGGCCTTGGACGAGGATCTGGCCATCTCTAGCCTCAGGTCCACCCTCTTCTCCGCCAGAGCCCTGAGGTCCGCTTCCGACGGTGATCCGGTCATGGCTTTGTGCATGTCGTCTCTCATGGATTCCATTGCCTTCCTGTGGTCTTCCCTGGCCTGCCCCATGGTGTCCGATACAGTGCCTCTGCATCCTCTGTCCTGCCTGTTGCGGGGGCCGTCCATATGTCTTTTCTCAGCCAGAGCCCTCTGGTCCTGGTCCAGTAACCCGTAGAGCTCTCTGTGGTGCTTCATCCTGCTGACCTCCAGGGATATCATTTTCTCCCTAAGCTGGGATACTGAATTTTCGTCCACAGATCTGCCAGCGGAGAGGTCGTAGCGATAGTCCCTGAGGCCCCAGGTCACTTCCTTGAGGGCCTGGCCGTTGGCCTTGTCCCAGCTCTCCTGGGCCTCCGCTACCGCTAGCTTTTGCTTTGCAGATAGGCTGAGGCCGTCGGACCACTGGTTCATGCCCTGTCCCATCTGTCCCATCTCTCCCATCCCTCGCTCCATGTGATGTCCGCCTTGGCCCTGTGGTTTGTGTCCCCATGCCTCTGCTCCCTGGGTGATGCTGCCGAGTGCCAGTAGTGCCGCAGTGATCGCTATAGCTACAGATGTCTTTTTCATGTCATATACCTCCCGATTTTTTTTAGGGGGAACTTGATGCTCGCCCCGTCTTCGTCTCTGTGGCCCTATTCTAGCCCGGGGTAGGTCAAGGTGCCTTACAGGGGAGGTAAAGTAATGTAAAGGAACGGGAAAGGTTCCTACAAAAAAAGGGGAACCCCCCTGCACAGCAGGGGGGTGATGGGGAAAGACAGTGCGTCCTATCCTTTCAGGACGCGCAGGAAGGGCAAAAAAAAGGAGACGTCCCTCTTGAGGACGTCTCCGAAAAGAACAACGAAAACACCAAGCCGAGACGCGTCTCGACGGCGCTTCGCCGGTCACCCCGAGTCCTCGCAGGGATCATGGATCTTCAAATTCAGGCCGGTATCCTGGCTTCCCTCATCCGCTATCGAGCCTTCCCGGGTCTCCCCAGTGGTATCTCGAAGCGTCGGGTACACAGTGGCGGGTCCGCGCCGGATTCTAACCGGCTTCCCTGACACCTGAACTCGATCAATCTACGAGTAGCATTATACCCCCCTTTCTTGCTACGTCAACCCCTTGAGTTGTTCAAAATGCTTGATTGTCGACCTTGTTGGGCATCGTCTCGTAGAGTAGGTAAAGAAGTGTCAGTTCAGATGCGTTTTCCTACTTGGCAGGCTAGAATGTACCTAAGGAGGTGTACCGATGGACAGAATTCTGGTTATAGACGACGATAAAGAGCTAGGGGAGCTTTTACAGGAATACCTCACCGGGGAGGGTTTCTCCGTGTCTCTCTGCCATGATGGCAGGACGGGAGGCCCCGAGGCCATTACGGGCAGATACGACCTTGTGGTCCTGGACGTCATGTTGCCGGGGCAGAACGGCTTTGACGTTCTCAGGGAAATACGAAAGGTCTCGTCCGTTCCCGTGGTTATGCTCACCGCCAAGGGAGACGAGGTCGACCGGGTGTTGGGCCTTGAGATGGGGGCGGACGACTACCTTCCCAAGCCCTTCAGCCCCAGGGAACTGCTGGCCCGGATCAGGGCGGTCCTGAGACGACACGGTGGGCAGCCAGATAAGGAGCGGCTAACGGTGGGAGATCTGGAGATGGTGGTTCCCTCGAGACAGGTGTTTCTGGATGGGACGGTAATGGAGATGACCTCCATGGAGTTTCGGCTCCTTGAGACGCTCCTCCGCTCTGTTGGAAGGGTGATATCCAGGGACGAGCTTTTTACGAAGGTCCTGGAACGGTCCAGCTCTCCCTTTGACAGAAGCCTGGATATGCACGTCAGTAACCTCAGGAAAAAGCTGGGGGCCCACAGGGACGGCTCCGACAGGATCAGGACAATCAGGGGAGAAGGCTATCTCTATGCCGCGCCGATGGATTAACCCCTTCTTGAGGAAGAAGACCCTCTTTGGCCGCATATTCGTCGGCTTTATGATCTCTGTTGCCGTGGCTTCGCTGATGCACGTCGTCCTGACGGCTCTCATGGCCCGTTGGGGCCTTCTGGATCTATCCTTGCAGGGGAAGCTAAGGCAGGCATTGAGACGGGAGGCTCCGGCTTTGGTGGGGATATACGAGGACCGAGGAGGTGAGGCGCTGAGGGATGCGCTGGGGGATCTGAGGGAAAAACGCAGGATAGTGGCGGTGATCCTGGACGACCTGGGCGGTCAGCTGGAGTCGGCAAGGGGTCGAAACCATCATCCAATGGAGAGGGGAAGAGCTCCTTCCTGGATGGCCTCGCTGCCTGCTGTAACCGAGACGGTCGTTTCCCATAGGGGAAACTCATATATAGTCACTTTCTTTGCCCTTCCTGGGGCCCTTCCCCCGAGAGACCACTTTTACCTGTCCTTGGTGTGCTATCTCATGGCCTTTTTGATCGTTGGAGGGGCGGTCAGCTATTTTCTGGCCAAACAGATATCCCGTCCCCTGGAGGCTCTGAGCCGGGCCTCTATATCCCTGGCGTCGGGCGATCTGTCCGTTAGATCCCAGGATATGGCCCGGTTCTCAGACGACGAGATAGGCCAGGTTGCCCGAAACTTCGACTCCATGGCGGATCAGGTCGACAGGACCATAACGGGCCAAAAGAGGCTCCTGGGCGATATCTCTCATGAGCTGAGGTCTCCCCTCACCAGGCTCAATCTGTCCCTTGAACTTTTAAGAGGGAGGATGTCGCCCGACCTGGGGCCATTGGTGGACAGGATAGAGAGGGAGTCGCACAGGATGAACGGAATGATAGGGGCTCTCCTGGGCCTTGCCAGACAGGAGGCCACTTTCAGGGGGGACATGCTTGGGTTTCCTTTGGCGGAGCTTTTGGAACCGATCGCCAGAGACGGTCGATTTGAGGCGACCTCTCAGGGAAAGGACGTGGTCCTTCACCCTCTGCCGGATGTGACTATATCCGGTTACAGGGATGCCCTTATGAGTGCGGTGGAAAACGTGGTCAGAAACGGCATAAGACACACCGGGGCTGGGACATCGGTGGAGATACGGGCCACGGTGGAGTCAGAGTCTGTATTGGTGTCTATTGCTGACAGGGGACCTGGCGTGGCTCAGGAAAATTTGGAGGCTATATTTAGGCCGTTTTTCAGGGAGGATAGCTCAAGGGACAGGGAGTCCGGTGGGGTAGGTCTCGGCCTAGCCATAGCCAAGAGGGCTCTGGAGGCCAGTGGAGGGGATATAGCCGCCTCCAATCGCGAAGGAGGCGGCCTAGAGGTCACCGTAAGGATAAGGCGGGAACTGAAACGCTAGCCTGGGAGAACTTCCCCTATCCTCTTGTAGAGCAAAAAGGTGACGAAGGACACCACGGCCCCTTTAAACAGGTTGAAGGGAACTATCCCGTAGAGGATCAGGGAGGGAACGTCTTCTATGATCGGTATTATCGACGAGGACAGCTCTATGATCCTGTCCAACGGGACGAACCTTGAGTAAAACGGAAGCAGTATGAGCAAGTTGGTCAGTGCGGCTACTGCCGCCATCGAGGCGATCCCTGCCACCATGGCCGCGACCGCCGTTTTTTTAGTCCTGTTTCGGGAGTATATAATCCCTGCCGGTATCACCAGTGCGCTGCCCATGATGAAGTTGGCTAGCTCGCCCACCCCTCCGGTTGATGTCGACAGGGAGTGGATGACGTTTTTTACCGCCTCTATGAGCACGCCCGCCCCTGGTCCGAAGGAGAAAGCCCCTATCAGCGCCGGTAGGTCGGAGATGTCCAGCTTCAGAAAGACCGGAAATACAGGCAGGGCCGTGTCTATGTACATCAAGACCGCCGCCATGGCGGACAGGAGGGACGTGCATACCATTTTTCTGGTGGTACAGATCTTTTTGGTTGCCTCCAAAGCTCTCATCCTTTCATGTCCTCTCTGGTAGCCAAAAACCGGGCTAAAGCCCATCATATCACTATGACTTCTCCTTGGGAAGATCCTTTTGCATTAATATTTTACACATACTGGCTCCTTCTACATGCGACTATTGGCACAAAGTAGTATAATTGGATCGTTTGTAGACAGTCCCTGTGCAAAAGGAGATATTCAGATGGACAGATCGGATACCCTTCAACAGGTCATAGAGAGGGTCCAGAGGGACCTGATAGAGAGCGTCAACACTGTCTCGGACTTTCGCAAGGACGAGCTGACCCGCCTTGAGTCGATCAGGAGGGAACTGAGACAGGTCAGAGAGGAGCTTTCGGCTGTGATAGAGGAGCTGGACGCCAGCACCAAGGCGTATTTCGCGGCCAGAGCGGATCTGTCACAGATAGTCAGGACAGGCGGGGAGGCGGAGCAGAGGGAGGTTTACGAGAGGGCGGAGGGCTTTATGGTGACGAAGGCGGCCCTGTCCGAGAGGGAAAAAGGCCTCCGAAACATGAGGGATTACCTTGAAAGGGACGAAAGGCGTGTGGCAGCTCAGGTCGAGAGGAGCGACGTCATGGCCACCAGATTTCGTCTTGCTCTCGATGTCCTGAACGATAGGATGGGGTCTGAAAATTCGTCCGAGAAGGACGGTCTAGCTCTCGCCTATGGTTTGGTAGAGAGGGAGAGCCGCAGCCTTGCCAGGGAGATACACGATGGGCCAGCCCAGAGGTTCGCCGGAGCCATGATGACTATGGATTTCGCCCTGCACCTGATGGACCGAGGTCATCAAGACAGGGCCTATCAGGAGCTGGGAAAGGTCAAGTCCCAGATGTCGGAGACCATGGACGAAATCAGGTCTTTTTTGTTTCTGCTCTATCCAAGGGACGTAGAGGATGGTCTGGACGTGGCCCTTGTCCGTCTGGCCGAATCCCTTTCTCAAAAGCACGGGATACCTGTCGTCGTTAAATCCCTTGGACCTATGAAGTCCATCCCGGAGTACGTCGGCGCAAACGCCTATAAAATAGCTCGTCAGGCCATCGGCAACGCCCTGGCGAAGGCCAACCCAGAGAGAATTACCGTGATACTGTCGATCAGGTCCGACAGGCTTTTCGTAAAGATAATGGACGACGGATGTGGCTTCGACGTCGATAAGGCCAGAAAATCC
>JAQUTB010000109.1 GCA_028709985.1 Dethiosulfovibrio sp. | reverse complement strand
GTGTGAGACACTTCATATCGAAATTCCAAATGAGTATAGATAACTGCAAATAACAGTTTGTAGGGGAGTTCTGATACTCCCCTATAAAAATGGCTATTTATCAACTGTTTGTTGTGACATAGCCTTCTGAAAAAATAGATACATTAGACATGAGGAAATAGACAGAAAGAGAGGGGGAGATACAGGTGATTGCCTCGGTGAGCGACGGTCGTTGGACGATCAACCAACAGCTCTTCAGGAGAACTCTGGAGGGCGCCGTTCCTATGCCGTTCGACAGAATCACCAACAGATCCCCGTTTCATAGCACCGAGGAGGGACAGGAGAGGGCAGCAGCGGTGGGTATGGTCCAGAACCAAAGGGACGTATCCCAACTCGAAGCCTGGTCGGAACATAGGATCGACAGCTCCATAACCTCCTGTTGGGACGTCAGGCCCAACCTATACCAACACACCCTGACCGAGGCCTCATCCGGCAGGATAAAGTTGCAATATCCACCGGACGAGCACCTGACCAGGGTAAGGGCGATGAAGGCCTACTGGGCCCAAGGGTATGAGGCCCTAGGTAGCTATTTCGACTCGCCCTTATGACCGTAAAGCTGTTTATAAACGAAGAGATTCCCCAGGACGTTTTTGACGTAGCCTCTGGTCTCGGTGAAGGGTATCCCCTCCATCCAGAGATCCAGGGGCTTTTTTCCTGAGTTTCGATTCCATTTGTTGACGTTCCCACCACCAGCGTTGTAGGCCGCCAGCGCCCACTCCAGCCTGGGATAGGTCCTTATGAGCCTGGAGATATGGGCCGTCCCAAGGGTGACGTTGTCCCTCACGGAGAAAACGTCGTAACTGCCCATCTTAAGGGTCTCAGCCTCCCACTTGGCCGTTCCGGGCATTAGCTGCATAAGTCCCGATGCTCCGACCCAGCTTACCGCGGAGGGGTTAAAGGCACTTTCTTGCTTCATGATAGACCATACGACCTCAGGCTCCACGGAGAACCTAGCGGCGGCGGATCCAACATCGGAGGCAAAGGGCCGTGGATGGAGAAAGCGGACTAGATCCACGGGAAACCCCTTACCTCCCACGGTAAAGGGCACAAGAGGACGGGCGGCACGATAGGCTTCGTCCTCCTGACCCATCCAGCTGGCAAGCCAGGCACCGTTGTACCTCTCGTTGGGGTCGGAGCTGTTGGACCTAAGCATCTTGGAGTGTAGGGCAAAACCCCACCTCTCCAGCTCGTTCTCGACCCTTCGAAGGGTCTTTCCTTGATCGTCAAAGCTCAGGGCGTGATCTGGGACAGCCATAAAGGAATAGACCGACAGGGGATGGTTTTTGACAAGTTCGTCGAAGGTATCCTTGGCCTTTTTAACCTCTCCAAGCTTCTCAAGGCATCTTCCAGCCCAGTATAGGTGCTCGGCGAGGCCGGATGCCCTCCCATCCGAGGCTTTTCGGAAGAGTTCCAGAGCCCCTCTGTAGTCCCCGTCGTCCCATCTGTTCCATGCTCTCCCCCAAAGGATAGAGGAGGCGACCTTAGATCCTGGATGGTTCTTTATTATCCTGTCCTGCTCCTTCACCCTTTCATCGCCACTCAGCAAAGACGCGTAGGATGAAGACGCGGTCAAAGCCCCATCACCGGGAAGTTCCCGAGAGGCCCTGTAGAGGATCTTTAGGGCTTCCTCCCTGTGACCTCTCTCGCCTATCAGGGATATCCGCTTGGTTCCCCTAGCGATGAAATCGCTTCCGTCCATGAATATCAGACGAGACAGAAGGGGAAGAGCCTCGCCGTACCTTTTGAGGCGATATAAGCTCATCGAACGATAATAGAGCGAGCTCTGGGCAAAGGGACCTGACAGGGGAACCTTCGAAAGATATTTTATCGCCTCGTCGTCCCGCCCCTTGAGGTAGGCAGCGTAGCCAAGGCGGTAGGATCTCTCCCTGGAGGCAGGGGCCTTCTTGAAGAGAGCTAAAGCCTTATCGTTCAGCGCCCTTATCTTGAGCATAGCGGAGGCGTCAGCCAGAGACGGATCGGGAAACGACATCAGCTGCTCAAGGGTCTGGGCCTTGAGGGTTCCGTCGTCGGTGGACTCCACCATACGCCTCAGCCATTTACGACGCTCTTCGTCGTTGGTGGTGAGCCGAGAGAGAGAATAGCAGACATAGTAGACAAGATCCTCAGGAGGAGAGGATAAATAGAGGGATAGAGCTGAATCATAAGCCTCTTTGATCCTGCCGGTCCTCTCAAGACCCAGGACGTAGAGCATCGATCCGTAGGGAGCGACCTTCGCTGGGTACCTATCCTTTAACGATTCGATTATAGTGAGTGCGTCGGCCCACTTTCCCTGTGTCCACAGGCCGTTGGCTATAAGCGACATCTCTCTGTCGGAGATATCGATTGAGGCCATGGCGGGAAGCTCGTCCCACCGTCTCTCCCAGAAGAGACGGTCTACCTCCGAGGCGATCGCACTTCCCACGGAACAAACGAGCAACAGACACGCCAATACACCTGCTTTTACCGCAAAACTTCTCATGAAAAGCCCCCTCGTTTCTTTAATCTCATATAAAACACACCAGGCAGTGGCTCATAACCGAGAAAAAGAGATATAATTCAGCCAGAACCACCTAAACGGAAAGGAGGACCTCACGATGATAAGTCGCTCCCTTATAGAGCTTATTTTTTCCTCCTCGAGCATCGAGAGGTGGAACGACCATCCCAGGCCGGTCCAGTTCACCGAGATGGCCAAACAAGCTCACAAGTTCATTATAGCCTACGTGATAGGAAGACACGAAGAGGATCAAGGGATTCAGGTCAACTGGCAGAACCTCATAGAGGGATCCGTTTTCGAATTCCTCCACAGGGTGGTCGTCACAGACATAAAACCCCCCATCTTTCATCGGTTGATGTCGGACGATGTTCAGAGAAATCAGCTCAACAGATGGGTTATGGGAAAACTGCGCCCTCTGCTCGACCCCTTACCGGGAGGGCTGTCGGCTCGATGTGAGACGTACTTCTCCTCCGACGAGGCCTGTTCCAGAGAGAAGAGATACCTTAAGGCTGCCCATTACCTGGCCACGAAGTGGGAGTTCGACTTCATCTACCTGTGGAGCTCACCAATATACAGGATAGAGAGGACAAAAGAGGAGATTTACAGACAGGTCATGGACCACAAGGACATAAAGGCGGTCAGTGAGATCCTGAGCGATGAAAGCGCCACAGGGTCAAATGGGCTAGCCGACTTTATCTCCTTGGTCGGACAGCTGCGCTTTCAAAAGAGATGGGCCCAGACCCCCAGGATCCCCCAGACGTCGGTCCTGGGCCACCTCTTGCTGGTAGCGATACTCTCATGGCTGGTGCTATGCGAGCTAGGAGGGTCGGACAGAAGACGCTATAACGCCTTTTACGGCGGACTATTTCACGACCTGCCGGAGGTCCTGACCAGGGACATAGTTTCCCCCGTAAAAAGGTCGGTAGAGGGACTGGACCAGATGATAAAGGACCTGGAGATGGAGGCCATCTCTCAAGAGGTGCTTCCCCTTATACCCACCTCATGGTACGAGGAGATACTCTCCTTCGTGAAGGACGAGTTCGAGAACAGAGTAAGGTCCGATGGGGGAGTCTCCATAATAGGGGAACCCAATCAGGAGGACCTGAACCGAGGAGACGTCATCGACGGAAAGATCGTGGAGGCCTGCGACAAACTAGCCGCGTTCATAGAGGCATCCGAGTCCATCAGGATAGGGATAAAGTCCGCAGAGCTTTTTGACGGCAAGAGAAACATCTACGAAAAGTACTCCAACAAGACGGTGAACGGATACCCTGTCGGAATACTCTTCGATTACTTCAGGTAGAAAGGATCGGATTCTACATGTCTGAGACAAAGGAACAAGCACCTCTTCCTGAGAGCGAGGGCGAGGACAGAAAGCCCCCGCTGCTCAAGAGGTTTGGAAAAAACTTCGTCACCGGCCTTATGGTCTTTTTGCCCCTAGCCATACTGATCTTCATAGTAAGGCTCCTGATACAGACCGTGACGGTCATAGGCAAGACCCTTTTCGGTTTCACCGAGTCGATGGAGGCCACTTTGGTGATCTTCTTCCTGCTGGTGATGGTGATAACCTACGCTGGAAGCAAGTTCTCAAGGCGGGAGAGATGGACGCTAAACTCCCTGGAGAAGGCCATCATAGCGATACCACTGGCAGGATCGTGGTACGAGACCATAAAAGACCTGGTGGGATCCTTCACCGGAACAGGAAAGACCGACGCCTATCTAGGGGTGGTACAGGTCCCGGTAGGGAAAGGCCACGTGCTGGGATTCGTCACCAGAAAGGACAGGGGGCCTGATGGGTCGATTACGCTCAGCATATTCATGCCTACGTCCCCCAACCCCACATCTGGGATAGTCCTGTTCTTCAAGGAGGAGGACGTGAGATACGTGGACATGCCTCCTGAACACGCTTTCAAGATAATAATATCGCTGGGGCTTAAGCGTTGAAGACCCCTGTGCTGATATATTTATCCCCCCTGTCCGGCAACACCGTGACGATAAGCCCATCATGGCCGACCTCCTCGGCCAACTTAAGGGCCGCCGCGTAATTGGCGCCGGAGGATATCCCTGCGAAGACCCCCCACCGGTCCAACAGCTCTCTAGTGCCGTCCCAGGCGTCCAGATCCTCAACAGGCAACACCCTGTCCACCAGCGACACGTCCAGGGTAGAGGGAATAAAACCAGCCCCTATGCCCTGGATCCCGTGGGAGCCGGGGAGACCGCCGGACAACACCGAGCTGGACGATGGCTCAACCGCCACCACCTGAACGTCGTGTTGAACCGCCCTCAGAGCCCTGGCCGTGCCTGTGAGTGTTCCACCGGTTCCAACTCCTGCGACAAAGCCGTCTATCCTCCGTCCCCACAGGTCCTGAAGCACCTCCGGGCCTGTGGTGACCTGATGAGCCCAGCTGTTGCCGGGGTTTGAGAACTGGTCCATCATCAGGGCACTGGGATTTTCCTCCGCTATCTCCCTTGCCCTCTCCACAGCACCGGTCATCCCCCTATCGGCAGGGGTCAGCTCCAGCTTCGCCCCGTAGGCGGAGAGAAGGTCTCGCCTCTCTTTGGACATCGACTCGGGCATGGTTAGAACCACCTGAAGGCCAAGGGCCCTGCCCAGCATGGCAAGGGCTATGCCCGTGTTGCCGGAGGTGGGCTCGACTATGACGGTATCGTCCTTGATCTGTCCCATCTCCTCAGCACGCCTTAGCATCCCCCAGGCCGCCCTGTCCTTTATGGACCCACCTAGGCCATTTCCCTCCAGCTTAAAGGCTATCTCCCCGCAGTCCTCATGAGGTCTGACCACCATCATAGGGGTTTTACCGATAGCCCTTACGTTCATCAAACCATCCACCCTGTAGCTCATCATGCGACCTCCTGTCCAGTAGATGACCCTAAAAGGGCCGCCATCTCCTCGATACGACGCTCCAACTCCTCTATCCTTCTGACAAGAGGCCCTGAACCGTCCCTCTCCCTGGCCTGCTCCCCGGTCACTGTCGATCCCGGAGGAACGTCCTCCAGGACAACGCTCCCGGCACCGACCTTGGCTCCATTCCCTAAGGAGATAGGACCCAACACCTGGGTTCCAGCCCCTACGACCACGTTATCCTCGACTGTAGGGTGACGCTTTCCGACCTCACCGCCCCTTCCTCCAAGGGTAACACCGTGGAACAAAGACACGTTGTCGCCTATCTCAGCGGTCTCACCTATAACCACTCCCATGCCGTGATCTATAAATAACCCTCTTCCTATCGAGGCACCGGGATGGATCTCTATTCCGGTCAACCAACGACCTAGATGGCTTATGAGCCTCGGCACGACCGGAATTTTTCTGACGTGAAGGACGTGCGCCAGCCTGTAAATCCAAAGAGCGTGGACTCCGGGATAGCACAGGGCAAACTCAGCCATTCCCCTCCACCCAGCTGGCAACGCCGGATCGTTTCTCCTGACAGCCTTCCAGTCCTCTGCTATCGCCCTTGTAAATCCCATATCCTTGCCTATCATTCATCGGACCTCCTTTAAAAAAACTCCGGCGGTCCAAGACGAAAAAAAACGGAACCGCCTAGGGCGATCCCGTTTTAAGCCTGATAAATCAGGTGTATATTCGTCGAGAGATGACGTTCCGTCTCCGGACCGCAACGGGCCATATGCCCCGCAGTCCAGGACTGCGGTGGATTAGTCGAGCATCCACCGACAACAACAGTTAACGTCTATGAAACGGATAAGCATCGTTCAATCTCTCCCTCT
>JAQUTB010000108.1 GCA_028709985.1 Dethiosulfovibrio sp. | reverse complement strand
ATCGCCATCATCTCCTCGTCGTTCAGAGCTCCACTGCCAGCCCTCACCGAAAGCTCCCTTACCCTGTCGGTCATCTCGCCTATTTGGTTCAGCGCCGAGTCGGTATTTTTGAGCCACGTGAGGCCATCCTTCATGTTTCGTATGTACTGCTCGTTCTCCAGTATAGAGGTGCTCAGAGAGAGCTCCCTCGTGACGTCTATGGGGGAGTCCGAAGGTCGATGGTTCAGCTTTCCGGTGGTCCCCTGTTTGTTCATCTTCATCAGTTTTGCAAGGTTCCTATGCATGTCGGTCATCATGCCGCCGTACATCATGGAGTTTGAAACTCGCTGCATACCGTCACCTCCTACAGGCCAACTCGTCCCATGCCGTTGATAATTCTGTCAAGCATCTCGTCTAGGGTCGTTACATAGCGAGATACAGCGTTGAAAGATTGCTGAAATTTCATTATATCCATCATTTCCTCGTCTATATTGACCCCCATGACGGACTGCCTCTGTTGCTGTATCTGGTCCACAAGGGACTGTTGGTTTGACTGCATCGCGATGGCCCTCTCACCCTGGACCCCTAACCTGGCGACGAAGTTTTCATAGAACTCGTTGAAGGTTGCGCTGTCACCGTCCATAACCTTAGCCTGTTTGAGCTGAGCCATATTTATGGCGTTGTCTCCGTTGCCCTCTCCCTTGCTCTTGCCCGTGCCATCCCCAGCGGCGGCTCCAAGCAGTCCCGGAGCCGACAGGAGGGCCCCGTTGACCTCTAGCGACCGAGAAGCCCCCTTAACGGCACCGATGGACTCGAAAAAGGCGGTCCCAGTGACGTTTGAGTAGGTTCCGGTGCCGTGACCAGCGTAGTGAACGGCGTTCATCTCAAGCATCAAATCGTACGCCATTTGGTCGAAATTGGACATATGATCCAGTATAACGTCGTCCCTGACCTCCATCAGAGCCTTTATCTCTCCGCCCTTGACGTGGTGCTCCACCCTTATGGAGCTGTTACCTACCGATTTGAGCTGAAGCTCGATTCCCTTGGAGGCGTCGGTCATCTCCGATGCCTGATAGCCATCGGAGGGGCCTATCTTCCTACCCTGACGAAATTCGTTGAACGACGACAGAAACTTATCGTTGTCCACCATGACCATGGCGTCGGTGGAGCTGGTGATAACCTGAGTGGAATAATCCACGGCGTCACCGGTCATAAGGCCGAGCCTTCTAGCCGCGTAGGTATCTCCGTTGTAGGAACCCATGACGTTTATCCTGTTGGCCTCGCCGATGGAGTCGCTTTTCAGCACCATATAGTAGTCTCCGCTACCATCGGTCTCTATCTGGGCCCTGAGCCACTGAGACGGATCCGATGGGGAGCCATCCCCATTTTTGTACGAGCTGTTTATCTTGTTGGCTATGGTGTTGAGGCTGTCGCCGTCCTCGATCTCTATGGTCACCTCTGGGGAGTCGTTTTTCAGCCCCACTATGCCGGACAGCAAATTGCCCTTCATGTCACTGAATGAGAGCAGATGGTCGTCACCGGACCGGACCACTAGACGGTCCACCGTGCCGGAGGTCTCGACCATGACGTTGAGCCTTCCTCCCACGCCTGTCTCGTGTTGAAGCAGAGATTGAAGTTCGTCCAAGGTCACCTCCGATCCGATAGATGGAGGCGGCGTGCTGGAGGTTACGCTACCACAACGGCTTGAAAATTGCCATTCGGAGGTCCCGCTATCCCAAGACAAGGTGGCATACATCTCATCGGGGTTGCCCGGCATATCCTTTAGGTCCTGGGATGCTATTCTGAACACGTACTCCGTCGGGTCATCTCCTCCTGGAGTTTTTAAAAGCACCGGGCTTCCTGTCTGATTGTCCAGCTGTTTCCCCGTGGCCCTTACGCCGGAGGTGCCGACCTGGAGCCTCAGCGTTCCCTCTATGTTCATGGCAGCATCCGGGTCGCTCACTGGCAATCTACCTATGGATCCGTTTATCTGAGCTCCGCCGATGGACCAGGCGGTCTCGGAGGCCAGTCGCTCCACCGAGACTGAATGAACCGCCTCAGGGGCCTGCTGGTCGATTACAACAGATAGGACATCCAGATCGGACACATGGTCGAAGGTGTTGTCCTCAACCTGTACGTCGTAGTATCCCTTATTGCCCTGGACTGGGATCATCTCCAGGTGTCTAGCTTTATCTCCCTGGACCAGGGTTCTGCCACCTAGATATATTTTATACTCGCCGTCGGTGGTGTCGCATGGGGACCCGACCTCTGCGTCTATAAGAGAGCAAAGCTTCTCCGCCAGCAGGTCACGGCGGTCATAGAGATCGTTGGGGTTGGCTCCTACCCCCTCCACCTCCGAGATCGTCACGTTTAACGCCGCGATCTGGTCTATGTAGGTATTGGCTTGTTTTACGGTTAAGCCTAGTTGACTATTGAGCCCAACCCTGTATTCTTCGTAGTTTCTGGCAAGGCTGTCCATATAAGTTGCCAGAGTGCTGGCCTTCGATATAGCATTTTCCCTTGCGGACGACGAATCGGGACGCTTTGAGAGCTCTTGCAACGCTTCCCAGTATTCGTCCAAGCCTACCTTGACGCTTTCCCCGTGGGGCTCGTTGACGAAAGTCTCAAGGGTCTCTAAAGATTGGGTCATGACGTCCCAGTAACCTTTTACAGTGCTCTCCTCCCTGTATTGGAGGTCGAGAAACTGATCCCTGAGCCTTACTATAGCGTCTATTTTGACTCCAGTTCCTATCTGACCGGGAAGGGCTGGGCGATTCAGCCCTGGTTCGGTGAATGGATCTGTGGAGGACGCCTCTACTCTCTGTCTTGAGTATCCCTCGGTTCCGGCGTTGGAGATGTTGTGACCAGCGGTCTCGAAGCCACGACGACAGTAGTCCAGGGCCCGTCTGCCCATCTCAAAGCCAAAAAAGCTGTTTATCATTGGGGTCACCTAGCCTTTCAGGTCGAGGCTGGAGACCTCTGTTGAGATGCTTCCAAGCCTACGCCATTCGTTTATCATCATCTCGTTGAGGGTTTTGCTCTCATCTACCAGGGTTCCCAGAATCTGTATCTCAGACTGGGCCTTGGTTACGGTCTTTCGAAGTGCCTTGCCGACCGAGATCAGTTCGTCTCTGTTTTCCCCGGAGATGGATACCAGAGCTTCCAAGGTGGGATCACAGCCCTGCTCTGAGGCTATCTTTGAGACCAGTGCCGCACGGAGGGACTCCTCCACAGAGGCCTGCCTCTGAGCCCGGTCAAGTTCGTGCATCAGGTCGCTCAAAAGTTCGAGGCGCCCCTCTTTGAGCGCCTCTCTCTGCCTCTTTACCACGTCCAACACCGCTTCTATGGCCTCGGTCTGGGACGAGAGGTGCTGGATTAACTGGGTCTGCCACATATCAGTCCTCAAGTATGCCGGCGGCTATGAGCCTAGCAGCTATAGAGAAGGAGTCAGGTGAGTATGTTCCCGACTCTATCTGGCTCTTTATGGCGTCGACTTTGTCCTGTTGAACGTCAGGGATTTTTTTTGACTCCGCCATGGACCTGGACAGAACTTGACCGAAATCACTCACTTCAAGGCCATCGGTCTTTCTGTCCTGCTCTTTTGGCAGGGGATTGGATTTTTTTACCGCTTTTGATCCGGTGTAGATGTAGCTTGAGCCTATCTTGTCTATCATGGAGTATCCCCCCTTATTTGTCTGGTTAAGTATCGGGTTTTTGTAACTGGGTCTTTAACCCCCACAGGTCAAAAAGAAAAGAGGCCCTAAGGCCCCTCATCTCGGTTCTAACCGCCCCTTTTTTCCCTTCTTTCCTGCCTGAACATGGTCTTTTTTTTGTGCTCTCCCTCAGACGAGAAGCCCTGTACCAGCCTTTGACGGCATGAGTCACAGTAGGCCTGACCGGGGAAGACCTCCACTCCACAGGAGCGACAACGAGGTTTTCCGTCGTCCTTGTTTGCAAGCTCTATCCGGCCTTGGTCCACCAGTATCTGGATGTATTCCTCGTCCACGTCGATTATATCGGCCAAGGATGACACGTCCAATCTTTGATCTCTGTGATCCCTTATAGCGGTCCTGGCAAGGGAGTAGATTTCGTCCAGCTTTCCCCAGCAGTCTGGACATACGTCAGGACCTGATGTCGCAAATACCTTGTCGCAAAAACGACAGTGTTTAAGTTCCAAAGGGAATCCCTCCTTTCGATTTTACATTCACAGAACGACTCCACGTGAGGAACCTCACCCCACCAGGAGAGTAGTCCCTCAGCGCCAGGTAGGACCTGTAGAGGGTTGTTCCGGTCGTCTTTACGTCGTCCACTATAACGGCCTCTTGCTCCTTGAGAAAGGGGCCATACCAACTGATGGCGTCCATTGGCATATCGAACCTATCGGGTCCATCCAGGGATGTCTGGCAGGAAATAGCTTTACTCCATTTCAATCCGTCCATCAACGGAAATCCCCATACCTTCGATATGCCGGAGGCTATCCACCGGGCCTGATTGTACTTTCTTGAGCTCCCCCTGTGGAGCGGTACCGGGATTATTACGGCACTTCGAGGCTTTGGCAACACAGAGGCCATCTGCTTTCCCATCTCCAAGCCTACCCTAGCGTTTCCCCTGTACTTCAATAATAGCACAAGCTCCCTCGCCATGCCGCTGTGAGGTACAGCTGAATACCATGGGAGCCCACCGTGGATATCGCAAGGCAAAGGCCCCTCACACAGTAGGCAGGCTGGGCCGGATGGGTCCAGCATCTGAGAGCAGCAGATGGGGCATAGGTCCTGGCCTATTTTACCGCATAGGGGACATGACGAGGGCCATATGAGATGGGACAGGTATTCTAGCATCAGGAATACTCGATGGGACGGCGGAGAAGCATCATAGCGCCGTCTTTGCTCTCAAAGCCACGGTTAGCCAAAAAAGGGCCCAGTTCGCTGGTGTAGGTTATGACCATAGGGACGTCTTTCATTGCTGGGTGATTGAGGGCATAGTCTATAAGCGAAGAACCCAGCCCCTTGCCTTGGTGGTCTGGATGGACCACGATGTCCCACAGGGATGCCCTGAACACGAAGTCGGTGAGTATCCGACAGAAGGCTATAAGCTGCCCTCTGTATCTAACGGAGAAGCAGAGGTCGGTCCCCTGGATCATTCTCTCTATCTGGGATATGGATCTGCTCCTGCCCCATCCTGTGAACCGGTATAGGTCCTGGAGCTCTCCAGGAGAGAGGGATATTTTGCTGTCGTAGAACATATAGTCCCTTTGAGCCATCCCAATCACCTCTCGCTGGGGTCCACTTTTATGAGGACTCTGACCGGACCTTCGGTGTAGATATCCCGCTCCGCCAGTACCTCCACCATCTGAGGTATCGTAGCGTCTTTAAGGCTCTCTACCGCCTCGTAGAAATCGGTGGCGTCTATCTGCCCTACGGTTCTCGTCAAGGGGTCGGCAAGTATTCCGTCCCTCACGGCTATGCCGTTTACCTCCCTCAGGAGAGAGTGTAAAGATGACTCTATCTCGTCGTTTCCCATGGAGGGGGGGAAGGCCCGCTTTATTATGGTCTCTCCCTCTCTGTAGACCAGGACGCTTTCGTAGACCCTGTATTCTAGATAGATAGGTTCCCCTGCCACTACGTTGGATTTAGCCCTTGCCCTTATGACTTTTCTGCTGTCTATGACCTTGCACCTTGCCAGAACCCTGTCCTCGTCCGCTTGATCCCTGGATATAGCTATGTCCTGATGGGGTATGGAGGCCCGTCTGGATACCACGAACCTCACTCTGTCCCTGAGTCTGGCCATTATGTTTAGAAGGTCTTCGTCTGTGGCTCCCTCTGGGACCACTTCCTGAGCGAGAAGCTCCTCCGCAAAAGCGACGAGCCTTCCCTCTCTGACCTCCTCCAAGCCTCTCCTCAGGGCCACAGATTCTGCTTTAAGGGACTCTATCTGGCTTTGAAGCGATTCCCTTTGGCTCTTGAGCTGAGAGATCTCAAGTTTTGTGTCGTCAAGCTCCTTGGTCGATTCGGCCAATTTGGAGGAAACCTGTTCCAGCTTTTTTTCCTTTTCCTCCAGCTTTTCCAGGCTGCCAACGTATTGGATTTCCATCAGCTCCGATTCAGTCCTGCTGGTCTGAAGGCTTGCTGTGAGGTCGGTTATCTGCCTCTGGACGTATTTCATGCTGAAAAGGGCTGTCCTCACCGTGTCGGAGAGTATGGAAAGGGCGACCATTATGCCAAAGGCTATGACCATACCGGTCATGGCTGTTATAAGAGAGCTGGTATGTTTAGGGCGAAGGCCAAGCAGGGTGATCCTCTTTTTGGCTATTTTCATGCCCAGGATGTCGCCGAGCAGGGCTACCACGGAGCTGAGCAAAAGCGTGAATATTATCAGCCACCAGTTT
>JAQUTB010000107.1 GCA_028709985.1 Dethiosulfovibrio sp. | reverse complement strand
GACTCCGAGTGGGACGGGGAGATCTACACAGTGTCTGGCAGGATATACCTTAAGGACATC
This sequence comes from Dethiosulfovibrio sp., assembly GCA_028709985.1. GTDB lineage: Bacteria > Synergistota > Synergistia > Synergistales > Dethiosulfovibrionaceae > Dethiosulfovibrio. The sequence goes on along the minus strand of JAQUTB010000107.1, from coordinate 6,322 downwards.
CGCCAGGCGACCTTGCCGTCCATACAGCAGCAGGTGAAAAAGGAGAACAAGACTCCCGCGCCTCAGCCAAAGCCTACCACCAGGACAAAAAACACCGGACTGGTGTTAGATTGCAGGGACGTGCCACTGATACCGTCCATAACCTTCAGAATAGTCTCAGCATCGGGCAAGGAGGTTTACAGCTTCGATCAGGTCGACATGGAGCACTTTCTGGCGTCGGGACTGGCGGACTACCATACCAGCGTAGACTGGGCCAAGGATCAGCCCAGGGTGGCGACCACACCTCTGATGGTCAAGCCGGTTAAGGTGGACGCACCTAAAAACGTGGACATAATAGTCAGCGACGCAGACGCGGCCAAGATAGCCGCACTGCCCGACGATGTGGTCAAAAAGTGTCGGGTTTCAATAGTAAAGAGATAAGGGCAACACTTAGCGCTTACAACAGGAGGGGAGGCGGTCATCTGACCGTCTCCCCTCTATCGTCCGGCTCAAGGTGGACCGATATCATCGTATCGTCCCCAAACCTGTCCCTTATGGCGTCCTCCACGTCGGTGGCTATATCGTGACCATCCCTGACGGAGAGCTCTGGATCGACCAAAAGGTGAAAGTCCATGGCTATAGACGGACCGACCTTCCTGGCCCTCAGTCCGTGAAGATTCCTGACCCCCTGCACCGACTCGCCTATATCAACTATTTCCCTGGAGAGGTCATCCGGCAAAGAGGCCTCCATCAGCTCATCGGCCCCCTCAAGGGAGATCGACACCCCCACCTTGACCACCATCAGGCTGACCGCCACCCCGGCGAGAGGGTCCAACACCCTTCCCCAGCCGCTCCAGAGCATGGCCCCTCCTATACCAACCAACGTCGCCAAAGACGACAGGGCATCGGAACGATGATGCCATGCGTTGGCCTTTAAGGCCGGGCTTTTAAGCCTTATGGATGCGGAGAGGGTATAGCGGTACAGCCCCTCCTTTGCCAGCACCGATAAGGCGGCGGCGGCGAGGGCGATCCCTCCAGGGGCTTGGGGAAAGCTCCCATCGAGGGCGTCTAAAATCCTAACGGAGCTGGCCCACAGTATCCCCAGTCCCGCCAGGATAAGGGCTATCCCGACGAAGACGGAACAGAGAGTCTCGAACTTGCCGTGGCCATATCTGTGAGACCTGTCCGGCGGTATGGCGACCATTCGAAACCCCCATATAGCCACCACGTCGGTCACAGCGTCGGAGAGGGTATGGAGCCCATCCGCAACCATTGCGGAGCTATGTCCCACCAGACCAGCGGCGATCTTCCCCACGGTCAGGGCGAGATCGACCCAAAGCCCCCTCCATGAGACGGCCATACCCTGGGATGCCCGGTCACCACAGTGGGGCGTCATCTGCGATACACCACCTCGCCGTCTATAACGGTAATATCCACCGACGACGTGCCGTCGAAGGGGTCTCCCTCCCAAACCACCAGGTCCCCTATTTTGCCGACCTCCAAAGACCCCAGGTCTCCGCTAACTCCGAGGTGTTCCGCCGGGTTTATTGTCACGAAACGAAACACGTCCTCCCTCGAGAGCCCCGAGCGGACCAGCTGGGCCGCCTGTACCATGAGGCAGCTGATGGGGATCATGGGATAGTCGCAGGTGAGGGAAACGTGTGCTCCGGCCTCGTGAATTGGTACGACGTTGGACGGGGCGCAGTTTTGTAGCTCCAGTTTTGACTTGAAGATCAGGAACGGTCCGAAGGCAACCATGGCCCTCTTCTCCCCCAGGATTCGGGCTATCTTATGTCCCTCGGTGCAGTGCTCTATGGTGTAATCCAGGCCGAACTCCTCCGCCACCCTTATCGCAGACAGGATATCGTCGGCCCTGTGAGCGTGGATCCTGAGGGGCATCTCGCCGTTTAAAACAGAAAGGACCCCCTCCATCCTCAGATCCCTGGGACAGTCCTGATCCCTCTCCCGTCTTTTGCCGTAGTTGGATCCCTCCACCAACACCGACCGGAGCATGGCAGCGACCGCCATCCTGGTGGTGGGCATGGCCTTTCTCTCCTTGTGGATGTTCTTGGGGTTCTCCCCAAAGGCAGCCTTCATCCCCGATGGATGACGACGGATCATCTCGTCCGCCGACAGGCCGTGGGTCTTGACCACCACTCCCTGCCCTCCCATGACGTTGGCGCTTCCCGGTAGTATCTGGACCGTGGTTATACCGGCGAACCTGGCGTCGGAGAATGACGTGTCCTCCGGATCAAAGCCGTCGAGGGCCCTGAGCTGAGGGGTCAGAGGATCGGTCTTCTCGTTGCCGCTGGCCTCGTCAAGAGGATAGCCCTCCTCCCACAGCCCTAGATGACTGTGACAGTCTATAAGGCCGGGAGTGACGATCCTACCCCCTGCGTCTATCACCTCCGACGCCAGGGACCGGTCCAATCCTGACCCTATTTCCTTTATACGGCCGTTTTCGACGAGCACGTCGCAATTTTCCAAAACACCACCTGTGACGGTCCACAGAGTTCCTCCATGGATCAGCAAGCTTCCTGCCATAACAAAACCATCTACCTTTCGATTGGATCTTTATCCGACACGTAGAAACAGCCGGATGGTCTCACAGATGGCCGGAAACTTCAAGACACCGATCTCAGGTGGCACTCCGCCTCCCTCGACACCTGAGAAAAAGTCTCTATGTCGGGACAAAATATCCTTATCACGGTCCAGGGCCCTCTCTTCAGTATGACGGTCATCCCTCTTTCAACCGATACCGCCGAGGATACATCGGTCCAGTTGACCAACCTCGACACGGACCTGACCTCCTCCGTTTTTCCGCCTTTACGCCTTATCCTGATCGTGTCGCACCTGACCCCCTCAGGCCCCATCCTGTACCTCATCAAGAGCCTGTTCCTCAGGACTACAAACACCACGAAGGCCCATATCAGGATGACCACCGCCCCCACCCTCAGGCCGAGGTACAGTGCTGCCACGGCCTGGGCCCATTTTGGGAAGGAGCCAAAAAAGGCCTGAGTCGTCAGTATTAAACCGACGAAACAGGCCAGCATGGAGATCCAGACGATAAAGCCATCCCTGAGGAACCATCTGTTCGTCCCTATGACAACCTCCACGGACCAAATACGGCTATCTTTGGACATTTTTTAGTTCCTTGTGCCATCTGAGGGACAGGTCGGTCATCATGGCGACCCCTATCGGAAGACAGCCCTCGTCAAGGTCGAACTCGGCGGTGTGGGCCGAGTGGACTATGCCTTTCTCCCGATTTCCAGCCCCCAGGCGAAAAAAAGCCCCCGGAAGTCGCTCCATGAAGAAGGCGAAGTCCTCTCCTCCCATGGTCGGGTGGTCCAGGACAACCACGCCGTCCCCCAGCAGCTCTCGCCCTGAGGCGATGACCATCTCCGCCATTGAACGGTCGTTGACTAACGCAGGACAACCGTTGTCGAAGGACAGCTCCACGTCGCCTCCGCAGCATGACGCCACCGACGACAGTATCTCCCCTAGCCTGCGGGAAAGAAGTCGCCTGTCCTCATCCCTGTGGGAGCGCAAGGTCCCCTCCATGACGACCTGATCGGCGATTATGTTGGGGGCAGAACCACCGCTTATGGACCCCACCGTCACGACGGCCCCGTCCAGCGGGTCGACCTCCCTGGACACTATCGACTGTAGCTGCACCAGGGCCTGTCCAGCCATGACGATGGCGTCCTTCCCCAGGTGGGGATAGGCCCCGTGGGCCTTCTTTCCCCTTATGACCGCCCGGAAGTTGTCCACCGACGCGCAGCACCGGTCCATGTTGACCCCTATCTGGCCAACCGAGAGGGGGATATGGACGTGAAGGCCCAGGACGGACCTCACGTCGTGTCTCTCCAGAAAGCCCGATTCCACCATAGCGGAGGCTCCTTTTGCCACCTCCTCGCCGGGCTGAAACATCAGCACCACCGGTCCGGGAAGCTCCATGGAGGACAAAAGCGACGCTGTCCCGAGGAGTATGGCCGTGTGGGCGTCGTGGCCGCAGGCGTGCATGATCCCCGGGACGGTGGATCCGTATTCCCTGCCTGGAATCTCCGTTATCGGGAGGGCGTCCATGTCGCCCCTCAGAGCCACCGCCGGGCCGTCCCCCCCGATCCTTGCGACGACTCCGGTTCCACCTATTCCCCCTTCACAGTCTATGCCCATTTTACCGAGCTCCTCCGCGACCCTCTCGGAGGTTCGAGTCTCGGTGAAGGCCAGCTCTGGGTGACGGTGGAAGTCCCTTCTCAGGTCGGAGAGCCAGGGGGAAAGTTTCAGGGCCCTGTCCAATATGGGTGACGTCACGAGACGATCCCCTTGGGCCTCAGCTCTCCGGCGAAATGGCAAGCCACCATGTGATCCGTCGAGATCTCCCTGAGCTCAGGCGTGGAGGACAGGCATATATCCTGGCGGTAGGGGCATCTTCCGGCAAATCGACATCCCTCTGGAGGATTTATCGGGCTTGGGACGTCCCCCTCCAGTATTATCCTGTCCCGTTTGATGTTCCTCTTGGCTATTGGTATGGCCGAGAGCAACGCCTGGGTGTAGGGATGAAGGGGGCTCGAGAAGATGCTGTCCGAATCGGTTAGCTCCACCATCTTTCCCAGGTACATCACCGCTATCCTGTTGGAGACGTGCTTTACCACCGAGAGGTCGTGGGATATGAACAGATAGGTGTATCCCGCTTCCCTCTGGAGGTCGTCCAGCAGGTTAAGTATCTGGGCCTGGATGCAGACGTCCAGGGCCGATACCGGCTCGTCCAGGACGATGAACTCCGGCTCTAGGGCCAGGGCTCTGGCTATGCCGATCCTCTGCCTTCTTCCCCCGTCCAGCTCGTGAGGAAAGGAGTTGGACAGCCTCTGAGCGAGGCCAACCGTGTCCATCATCCTCCTGACCCTCTCGTCCATGGCTTTTTTGCCCATGCCGCCTCCGTTGACCACAAGCGGCTCCGCTATGAGCTCCGATATGGACATCCTTGGGTTAAGGGACGAGTACGGGTCCTGAAACACTATCTGGACCTGTCTTCTGAGGGCCTTCATCCTGGACGATCCAGCTGCCAGGAGATCCTCGCCCCTGTAGAGGACCTGCCCCGACGTGGCCTCCAGAAGGCGTATCAACACCCTCCCAGTGGTGGACTTACCGCATCCCGATTCACCCACCAGCCCTAAAGTCTCCCCTGCGGCTATCTCAAAGCTCAGATCGTCCACTGCGTGGAGCTTTCCCTTGGGGGTATCGAAGTATTTAACCAAGTTATTGACCTGGATAAGAGTCTCTTTTTCCATCATACGACTTCCCCCTTCAGGATCTTGCTCCACTACGAACGGGACAGGCTACGAAATGTCCCGGTCTCCACTGGGTCATGACCGGTTTTTCCTCTTTGCACGAGCTTTCGGCGTAGGGACAACGAGGATGGAAAGGACATCCCCTTGGCAGGTCCGTCGGGTCTGGGGTCAGACCCTTTATAACCTGAAGCCTCGATCTGGGGGCGTCCAACTCGGGAATCGAGTTGAATAGCCCCTCTGTGTAGGGGTGTATCCTGTGCTCGTATAGCGAGTCGGTGTCGCCGTACTCCACCACCGACCCAGCGTACATTATGGCGACCTTGTCGCATATCTCTGCGACCACACCGAGGTCGTGGGTTATCATCATCAACGCGGTGTTGAACTTTCTCTTTAGGTCCTTCATCAGCTCCAGCACCTGGGCCTGGATCGTCACGTCTAGGGCGGTGGTGGGCTCGTCTGCGATCAAAAGGGCAGGATCGCAGGCCAGAGCTATGGCTATAACCACCCTCTGCCTCATGCCACCGGAGAACTGATGGGGATAGTCCCCGGCCCTTTCAGGCCTTATTCCCACCAGCTCCAACATCTCTATGGCACGGCTGTGGGCCTTGGCGTCGTCCATGTCGCCGTGAAGCTGTACCATCTCCATTATCTGGCGATCCACCGGCATAACCGGGTTCAGCGACGTCATGGGATCCTGGTATATCATGGATATCTTTCCCCCACGGATGATCCTCTTCTCCGACTCGGTCAGGGTCATCAGGTCCCTTCCCTCGAAGAGGATTTTTCCCGAGACGATCTCCCCTGGAGGGGTCTGTATCAGCTGCATCACCGACAGAGCAGTGGTGGTCTTGCCGGCCCCTGTCTCCCCCACGAAGCCCAGCGATTCCCCCGGGGCAAGCTGAAGGTTCAGCCCCTCGACGGCGTGCACCAGGCCGCTGTCGGTGTGGTAGCGGACTGTGAGATCCTGGATATCCAGCAACAGGTCTTTTTTATCGGTCATAAAAATCCACCTCTATCTCTTCAGCTTGGGGTCCAAGGCATCGCGAAGCCCG
>JAQUTB010000106.1 GCA_028709985.1 Dethiosulfovibrio sp. | reverse complement strand
GAGCTGACCACGATGGGACAGATCAGGGCGGTGATACCGAGTATCAGTGCTATGTTGGTGATGTTGGATCCATAGGCGTTGCCAAGAGCTATACCGGGATTTCCCTGAAAGGACGCCAGGGCGGATACCAACATCTCCGGCGCGGAGGTTCCAAACCCCACCACCACCATGCCTATCAGCAACGGAGGCATTCCGAGGTAACCGGCGGTGGAGGCGGCTCCGTCGACAAAGAGATCGGCGCTCCATACCAGTATAACCAGACCTAAAAACAGGGCTACAAAGGCCAAAGTCATATAGAGGCACTCCTTATAGCTTACTGGCCACGTAAAAGCCATAGCTGTAGTATTTGTGATATCTCTCGTAGAGATCTATCTCGAACTTTTCCGCCTCAACGATGGATCTAGCCTGATCACTGTCGTGGCTATCCAGAAAAGGGGCAAAGCGGGCCTCCATAGGCCTGTAGTAGTTGTCGAGCCAACAGTAAGAGGGCAGGACGAAAAAGCCTTCCGGGCTATATCCGTTACACTCCAAGGCGACCATTTTTGACGATGGAACGTCTATCTCGGGGTATTCCCCCTCCCAGTAGGACTGGATCTCCGACGGCCTCTCGGAGGTAAGCCAGGTTATCTCCGACACCGCCAGCTTCCCCCCTGGCTTGAGAAACCTTCGCCAGTAGGACACCCCAGCCTCAAATCCCATGTTGTAGACCGCTCCCTCGGACCAGATGACGTCGAACTCCCCGTCGCTAAAGGGAAGGGAGTCCATCGAACACTCCAACGTGGATATGCGGTCCGAAACCTCAAGACGGTCCGCCCTGGACCTAAGCTCTTCAAGAAACTCGGGCAGAAAATCAACCGAGGTGATCTTAGCGTCCAGCTCTTTGGCCAACAGTAACGAGGAAGCCCCAGTCCCACAGCCGATATCGGCGATATTAAGGGAACGAGAGCGGTCCAGGCCCGCCAGCTCCATGGCCCTTATTGTTTCTCTGTCTCCCCCTGGCCCCTGCCTCTCGGCGGGGAGGTGAAGATCGACCAACAACTGGTAGTCTGTCAACAAGATCAAACCCCTTCTCTGATAATGTTTTTTAATATATTTCAAAACATAACTCAAGGTTATACCGCTTGAATATAAGACGAATACGAAACGGGGTCAACCCACAAACACAGTAGCCGCCTGGATCTGCGACGATCCCGACGGCTACGAAAAGGCTTATGGTGGAGGCGCGGGGAGTTGAACCCCGGTCCTGACATACTGTGTATGAATGGGCGACTACAGGCTTAGTACGTCTCTTTAACTACGGGAGAAGCCAGGTGTGACGGACAAAACACCGAAACTTCCCATCCGATACGGATCCTATACGATGCCCGCGTTGATAGCCCTTCCGGCTCTGCGAGCGCTCCCAACCGGTCGGGCGGCTACTTAACTAAGCAGCCAGTGCGTAGTTGTTGTCAATTCTTTTGGTGATGGCTTACGCCCATCGCTCGGCCTGCTCCCAGACTTGCAGCATACCAGTCGAAACCGGTCGCCCCCAGATCAATCTCTGAGTCTGTTCTTCATCTCTCTGTCAATGGTACGTTTTGCATCCTTCTCCGCCAAGTCATCCCTCTTGTCGTAGAGGGCCTTACCCTTGGCTAGGCCGATCTCCACCTTGGCCCAACGACCATCCTTTAGGTACATGGAGAGGGGGACCAAGGTAAAACCTCGTTCCTTTATCTTGACGGATATCTTACGGATCTCTCGCCTGTGCATCAAAAGCTTGCGCTTCTGGGTCGGCTCGTGCTGTCCCCAGCTGGCGTTTTCATATGGAGATATGTGGACGTTCATGAGCCACAGTTCCCCTTTTTCCAGCTTGGCGTAGCCGTCTTTAAGGTTGACCCTACCTGCTCTGACGGACTTGATCTCGGTGCCTGACAGGACTATGCCACATTCGTAGGTGTCCAGTATAAAATAGTCGTGCCTAGCTTTGCGATTCTGGGCTACCCTCTCGAAGGACATGAGATCACTCCTCTACGGCCCAATTCTACATATATAGTCAAAATTAGTCAAGCTAAAACAACAAAAGACGGCCTTGACGAACGCCAAGGCCGAAGTCTTTCCGTCTGGTCGGGGTGAGAGGATTCGAACCTCCGACCTCCTCGTCCCGAACGAGGCACGCTAACCAGACTGCGCTACACCCCGGACGAGGGAGATTATACATTCCCCAAGGAGGTTAGTCAAATCGGTTGTTCAGATCCTGGTCATGATCCCCTCTAGGCAATCTCCTGGCGTAGTCGTTCATGCCCAGATTTCTCCTGGGCACACTAGCGTCGTCAAAAAGAGGGATCTCCGTCCATCCACCTGGGGTCACCAGTATGAACCGAAAGGACACTCCCCTATCCTCAAGGGCCCGGATGTGTTTCCCGTAGCGAAAGATCTCTCCCGGTATCCAGGAATCGCTGAGCAACCATATCCGTCGGCATTTTCCCGGGTTGAATATAGCGGCGTGGTCTATAGCCATCCTTATAGCCTCTTCCTGCACGCCTATGTCCAGAGATATCACCACCGCCTCGGAGGTAACCGATTCCTGTGACTCCTCCTCTTGGCTGTCTTCACCTAAAAAGTCCACATGATCCCTCATCCACTCCAACTGACCGTAAAGCCTATCGTAGTCAGCCCTAAAATCGTCCTCGGAAAGAGTTGGTCCAGTGAGACACTCTCTCATCCAATTTCCTATTTGTTCCACAGATTTTAGAATGTATTCGGGATAATGGGGTTTTGACATTGCCCTCAGCACATCTCCCACGGTTAGATCGTGGGAATTGTCGTTTTTGTCGATCATTCAAATCCACCCCCTGGTTTTCGATAACGGTGGTAAGGATAGCATAAAAAACCATATTACGATACCGGCATGACACACGATGTGGCATAATATACGAAGACTTTAGATCGGAGGTAGATACAGGTGAAACCCTACGTTCTCGATCCATATAAGACCATATTTTTAGCGATAGACCTACAGGAAAAACTCCTCAACGCGATACACAACAGGGGCAAAGTCATAGACAGGTCAAAAAAACTGATCTTATCGGCACAGACTCTGAAGATTCCGATCAAGGTGACGGAACAATACCCTAAAGGACTTGGACACACAGAGAAAGATATACTATCTATCCTTGATGGGGCTGTCTTCGAAAAAAACTCCTTCGGATGCTTTGATCAGGAGAATTTTGAGGGATTCTTCGCCGAAAAGGGTCGAAATCAGGTGGTTCTTTTCGGCATAGAAAGCCATATATGCGTCCATACCACGGTTATGCAGCTTTTAGACAGAGGCTACGACGTTACCGTCGTACGGGACGGATGCGGCAGCAGAGAGGAAGAAAACCACCTCGCGGCCATTGCAAACATGTCCAACTGTGGGGCCCATGCTCTCCCGATGGAGTCCGTCATATACCAGCTGATGAAGAGATCGGGAACCGCTGAGTTTAAGGCCCTCTTGCCTCTTTTCAAGGAGTGAGCGTCATAGAAGACTGCCTGCCGGAAAATAGCCTCATCTTCCTTGGGACAGCTGGGACCAGGTTTAACGTCATAAACCAGACCAGGGCATCGGGGGGGATGGTCGTATCCTTAAACGGAGTTCACGTAGCTATAGACCCAGGACCTGGCGCTTTGGTAGCGATGTGCTCAAGGAGACCATTCGTTGACCCAAACAGGATCCAGGGGATACTTTTGACCCATAGACACATAGACCACAGCGGAGACGTAAACGTTATGGCGGAAGCCATGACAGGCGGCGGCAGACGACCGGGCGGGATCATAGCGTTACCTTCCGACGCCTTGGACGATGAACCGGTGATATATCGCTATCTTAGAAGCAAGATAGGCTTAATCCACACTTGGAAGGAGGGCGAGAGCCTTCGCTTAGCGGGGGTGGAGATAACGCCTTTGAAGCTAAAGCATCACGGAGTTGAGTGTTACGGCTTTAGGTTTCACGACCCAGAGAATCCGGCTTCGGATTGGGGAATAGTGAGCGATACAACCTTGACCCCAGAGATAAGCCCATTTTTTAGTGGATGCAGGACAATGGTGGTCAACACAACTCTGTTGGAGAAGGTGGACAGGATAGAGCACCTCTCGATCCCTGACGTGGCAACGATTATCCATGACATAGCACCTGAGAGGCTTTTTATGACCCACCTTGGGACCAGAATTCTGGAAGGATCGCCCGAGAGGATCGCTGCGTCCCTGTCGAAAGACGGCACTGCTGTAACAGCCGCCTACGACGGAATGGTGATAAACCTGAGAGGAGTGAAGTGATTTGACCGTGGACAGAACAGAGGCTTTGGAGATGCACAAAAAGGCACAGGGTAAGATAAAACTATCCCCAAGCATATCCATAAGGACGAAAAGAGACATCTCTCTAGCGTATCTCCAGGGAGGAGCAATAGCGGCAGGGGAGATATTCAAGGAAAGAGACCTGGCTTACGAATATACAGGGAAGGATAATCGCCTAGCTATAGTCTCCAACGGAACCTCCGTCTTAGGTCTCGGCAACTACGGGCCAGAGGCCGCTCTCCCGATGATAGAGGGCAAGTGCCTTCTGTACAAGAAGTTCGGAGATATAGACGCCATACCTCTGTGCGTTAACGGATCCGAGCAGGAGAGGATAATGGACTTTTGCCGCATGTTAGCCCCTACCTTTGGCGCCATAAACGTGGAGGACATCAAGAGTCCCATGGACTTTAACATCGTGAAGACCCTCAGAAAAGAGCTGGATATACCCATATTCGCCGACGACATGCACTGCTCCTCGGTGGTGATAATGGGCTCCCTCATGAACGCCCTGAAGGTTGTCGAAAAGGACATCTCCTCCGTGAAGATAGTCCTGGTGGGAGCCGGGACGTCAGCCATAGCCACGGCAGAGCTGATGCTGTACGCTGGGGCATCAAACATAATAATGCTGAACAAAAAAGGCATAGTAAGCTCCGACATGGAGGGACTAAGCGGGGTTCAAAGGTTTATCCTCGATCAGCTGAATCCCGAGGGTATAAAGGGAGGACTTAGGGAAGCGATAAAAGGAGCGGACGTCCTTATAGGACTTACAGGCCAGGTAGGAGCCTTTGGCGTGGACGACGTAAAGCTCATGGCGTCGAGGGCTATAGTGTTTCCCCTAGGTCGTCCTGAACCGGAGATGAACCCCCTAGAGGCTAAAGAAGCAGGGGCTGAGGTAGTAGGCTGTGGTCTTGTCGAGGGGATAAACACCATGCCCAATCTCAAGGTATTCCCTGGTATAACCAGGGGAATACTGGACGTCAGGGCAACGGGGCTGAACTTCAACGTCCTTATGGACGCAGCGAGGGAGTACGCCAATAACGTCGATCCAAGAAGGCTCTCAGCCGACCACATAACACCTCACGTCTTCTCCGACGAGCTGACGCCCAGGATAGCGGAGGCGGTGGCTCAGTCCTGTATATCGGAGGGGCTGGCCAGACTGAAACCGGAGCCACACGAGGTTCTGGAGAGGACCTGGAACAGGCTTTTCGGGGGCTACGCAGCCAGATACTAAAAAAGCGGTCCTCACTCGAGGACCGCTTTTTTTACCACCAAAGCCTGGACCATATCAAAAACGTTCCCAAAACTGTGACGGCAACGCTGTGGATCTCGCTTTTCCATATGATCGATGGGTCAAAGGGACCGGATAACACCTTAGGTGGAATTCTTTTGGGAAAAAATGCTCCGACAGATCGACAGTAGGAGACATATCTTTTTCCGAACTTTTTATGCAAAAACCGTTCCTCCCAAGGGACTATCAGGAGGCCGTACAGGACCCAGAAGGTCAGGGCAAAAAGGACGATACCCAAAAAACCGGACATTATACCCCAGCCAAGCCCGATAAGGCCGTTCGCCACGTAAAGGGGGTTCCTGGCGAGGGAATATGGCCCCCAGGTGACAAGACGGTTCGCCTTGACCTTTTCCCCTCGATAGAGAACTATACACCCTACCGCCCACAAGCGAAGGGCCTGGCCCAATACCACGGGGAAAAGCCCCAGTACCACCCTGGTAGGAGAGGGGGAGCTTACCCACAGTATGGACAGGAAAAGCACAGTCCATACTCCACCTCTGAGACGGAAAGCCTGGCTTCGCAGCTCCTCAAGCATCAAGTTGGTCCTCTCCTTCCACATCGTCGCATTTGTTGCTACTGCTTTGAATTATCATCTCGGCGGTTCCCCAGCCGATCATCCTGACGGCGACGAAAGCCCCCATGAATATGGCGAGATATTCTGTGAAAAATCGCCAGGCTATGGCCATAACTCCAGCCATGTTCCAGGGCACCAAAAGTCCGAATATAGCTGCTCCACCGCCTTCGGCTACGCCGCTCGCCCCAGGCGTGGGGACGAAGTAGAGCATGAACATAAAGACCGCCTGAGCCA
>JAQUTB010000105.1 GCA_028709985.1 Dethiosulfovibrio sp. | reverse complement strand
CCCAGGCCGGGCGTCAGGCCGGACTTTTTCGTCAAGGTGGGCATAGTTAAAGGGGTCAGGATCCTGCCACTGGCCATAATAGTGCCGATAACCTGTCTTGTTCTGGTCTTAGGACTGCTCTTCATCGTCTATAAGACCAAGCCTGGTCTGGCCATGAGGGCCATATCCAAGGACATAGAGACCACCAGGCTTATGGGGGTGTCGGTCAACAGGATAATCGCCTTGACATTCGGTCTGGGCTCGGCCCTGGCTGCGGCCTCCGGCATCATGTGGGCCCTTCGCTACCCTCAGATCCAGCCTCTTATGGGTTTTATGCCCGGGATAAAGGCCTTTATCGCTGCCGTCGTCGGTGGAATAGGTTCGATCCACGGGGCGGTCATCGGTGGCCTTATTCTGGGCTTTGTGGAGATTATGACCGTCGCGTTCTTCCCCGACCTATCTGGGTTTAAGGACGCCTTTGCCTTTATACTCCTGATTGTGATACTTCTGGCCAAGCCCACCGGGCTTATGGGGGAGAAAATAGAGGAGAAGATATGATGGAAGCCAACAAAACTAGAAATCTGTTTCTGTCTCTGACGGCCTTGGCTGTGGTGGGGGTGTTTTTATGGTGGGCTCCGTCCCATCTGGACGGCTACAAGATCCAGATACTCAACCTCATAGCCATATACTCCATATTGGGGCTCAGTCTCAACCTGATATACGGCATAACCGGGATGTTTTCCCTTGGGACCGCCGGTTTTATGTGCATAGGGGCCTACGTTTCCTCCATGCTCATCCTGCCTCAGATGCAAAAGGACATGATCTTCATCCTTGAGCCTCTCCATCCGTTGCTCTACGCTGCACACGCTCCCTTTGTCGTAGCCGTATTGGCCGGTGGTGTAGTTGCGGCGCTGGCCGGACTGCTGATAGGGATCCCGGTACTCAAGCTGGGCGGGGACTACCTCGGTATAGCCACCTTGGGCTTCGCCGAGATAATCAGGGTCGTGGCCAACAACATCCCAACCATCACCAACGGAGCTCTGGGGCTTAAGGGCATTCCGCCCTACGCCAATCTGTGGTGGAACTACGGCTGGACTTTCTTCACCCTCTATGTGATGTACCGCCTGGTAAACAGCAACTTTGGAAACGCCCTCAAGGCCATAAGGGACGACGAGCTTGCCGCCAAGGCCATGGGGATAGACACGTCTCGCTACAGGGTTATCTCCTTCACCATAGGGGCCTTCTTTGCAGGAATAGGTGGAGCCCTCATGGCCAGCCTGTTGACCACCATAGACCCAAAGATGTTCATGGTCACGATGACTTACAACGTCCTGATGGTGGTAGTGGCCGGTGGGCTTGGATCCCTGGCCGGCAGCGTCATAGGGGCCACCATAGTCACCATCCTCCTGGAGTGGCTCAGGATAGTGGAGAACCCCATATCCATAGGATCGCTCCACATACCTGGTATCCCCGGGATGAGGATGGTCATATTCGCCATCTCCCTGATACTGATCATCATATACAGGCCAGACGGGGTCATGGGCAACAGGGAGTTCACCTGGAATGGCCTTCTGAGGTCCGGGAAGGGAGGAAAATCAAATGGCTGATCGTCCTGTCATACTGGACGCTGCGAACCTCACCATGAGGTTCGGCGGTGTCACCGCTGTCAGCGACTTTTCCATGGCTATCCAGGAAAACAGGATAGTCGGGCTTATCGGCCCTAACGGCGCTGGAAAGACCACCTCCTTCAACATGATAACCGGATACTATAGGCCCACGGAGGGAAAAGTCTCGTTTTTAGGCAACGATATAACCGGCATGGCCCCCTACAAAGTGTGCCGGATGGGGATAGCCCGAACCTTCCAGAACATCAGGCTTTTCAAGAACGAGACGGTCCTCCAAAACGTCATGATAGGGTCCCAGCGCAGGCAGAAGAGCCGTTGGTGGCAGGCTCCCTTAAACCTTCCCTCCTTCAACAAAGAGGAGAGGGAGGTAAGGGAAAAGGCCATGGAGCTTCTCGAGAGGGTGGACCTCCACAAAGTGGCGGACGAAAGATCCGAGTCGTTGCCCTACGGACAGCAGCGTAGGCTTGAGATAGCCAGGGCTCTCGCCACCGAGCCCCGTTTTCTGCTCCTGGACGAGCCAGCGGCAGGGATGAACCCGGAGGAGTCACACGTCCTCATGGGCTTTATCAGGAGGCTCAGGGACGAGTTTAACCTGACCATTCTCCTGATAGAACACGACATGAAAGTCGTTATGGGGGTGTGCGAGCATATTTGGGTGCTGGACTACGGGAAGCTCATAGCTCAGGGGAATCCCAAGGAGATACAGGGTAATCCCAAGGTTATCGAGGCATATCTTGGAGAGGAGTACCTTGCCGATGCTTAAAATAAGGGATCTGAACGTCCATTACGGAGGGATTCACGCGGTTAAGGGAGTCTCCATAGACGTCCCTAAGGGCAAGGTCGTAACCCTGATAGGGGCCAACGGCGCGGGGAAAAGCAGCACCATAAGGGCCATATCAGGCCTACTGAAGGAGACATCCGGCGAGGTCTCCTTCGAGGGGCTGGCTAACGCCAACCTCCTAAAAAAGACCCCTGAAGAGATAGTCAAAGCCGGGGTAGTAATGTGTCCCGAGGGGCGCAGGATACTGCCCCATCTGACGGTGGAGGAAAACCTCCACCTGGGGGCCTATATCAGGACCGACAAGGACGGCGTAAAAGACGATATCCGTTGGGTTTACGAGCTCTTTCCCAGGCTTAAGGAGCGGTCCTGGCAGAAGGGAGGAACCCTGTCCGGCGGGGAGCAGCAGATGTTGGCCGTGGGAAGGGCCCTCATGAGCAGACCTGACGTGATAATGCTCGACGAGCCCTCTTTGGGGCTTGCCCCGCTGCTCGTAAAAGAGGTATTCGACATCATCCAGGAGATAAACTCTCAGGGCAAGACGGTGCTACTGGTGGAACAAAACGCCTTCGCCGCCCTCAAGATAGCGGACTACGCCTACGTGTTGGAGGTGGGGTCGGTGGTCCTGGAGGGCACAGGGCAGGATCTTCTGAGCGACTCTCGGGTAAAAGAGGCCTATCTAGGCGGTTAGGGACAGAGGAAGAGGAGGGCCGTCATGGCCCTCCTCTTCCTCTGTCCCTAAGTCTTTGTCCCTGAGTTTCCCTCTGATACCTGTACAGGTCCGTCTTTTGTGTCATAATATACTGGCCCGGAAGATAGCAACAGTCAGAAGGAGGATTTATCATGCCGTCCGCGTTAAACGTCCCTAATATGCTCAGCTTGTCCCGGATTTTTCTGGCTCCATTGGTTGTCTTTTTGCTCACGGTCAGGATAGATTTTGACATTCCCTACATGGTAAACCTGGGCCTGAATATCACCTACGGAGACGTTTTCGCTGGGGTGGTCTTCATCGTGGCGGCACTGACCGACACAGCCGACGGTTACATAGCCAGGAAAAAGGGCATGGTGACCAACTTCGGCAAGTTCATCGATCCCCTGTCGGACAAGGTGCTCGTCGTGGCTGCCCTGATATCTCTGGTCGAGTTGGGAAGACTTCCCGCCTGGATGGTGGTGGTCATAGTCTCCAGGGACTTTGTCGTCAGCGGCCTTAGGATGGTCGCTGCGGTGGAGGGAGTGGTTATACCCGCTTCCTGGAGCGGCAAAACCAAAACCGTGGTCCAGATAATAGCCATAAGCATGATGATATTCAAGGTCCCTTTTGCCCTTCCAGCCATGTGGATCGCTCTGGCTCTGACCGTATGGTCCGGGGCGGTCTATCTGACCTGTGGGTGGGACCTTATTGTCGATTCAGACTGAAAAAAAACGATTTGAGGTGGAATGATTGTTCGGTTCATTGAAAAAAGCTCTGGGGCTTGACCCAAACGAGAGGGCGCTCAAGAGCTACAGGAAGATTGTTGATGAGATAAACTCCCTCGAGCCACAGATCCAAGCTCTGTCGGACGAGGATATCCTCGGGAAGGCTCTGTCCATAAAGGACCAGTTCCGGGAGTTGGAGGGGCAGGATCTCTCTAAGGCCATGGAAGACCGCCTTCCGGAGGTCTTCGCCATGGTCAGGGAGGCCTCTGTGAGGGCGCTAGGGCTCAGGCATTTCGACGTCCAGATGATGGGAGGTATCGCGCTCCATCAGGGAAACATCGCTGAGATGAAAACCGGAGAGGGAAAGACCCTGGTCGCACCCCTTGCGGTAATACTTAACGCTCTGTCCGGTAGAGGTGTCCACGTGGTCACGGTCAACGACTACCTGGCGAAGAGGGACTCCGCATGGATGGGCCCCCTTTACAGGGCCATGGGGCTTTCCGTCGGGGTGATCTACTCCTTCATGGATCCGGAGGAACGCCGCAGGGCTTATCGGTCCGACATAACCTACGGGACAAACAGCGAGTTCGGTTTCGACTATCTGAGGGACAATATGGTCCTCTCCCAGTTTCAGATGGTCCAGAGGGGACATAACTACTGTATCGTCGACGAGGTTGACTCCATACTGGTCGACGAGGCCAGGACCCCCCTGATCATATCCGGTCCATCGGAGGACAGCGAGGAGCCCTACGTAAGGGCCGATCAGATCGCCTCCAGGCTCTCCGGCGTCGCGAAGGACCCGAACGAGGTTAAACCTTCGGTCCTTGACGGCCAGGAGCGCCCCGAGCCCGACGGAGATTTCGAGTTCGACGAGAAAGAGCGATCCGTCGCTCTGACGTCTCGAGGGATAGCCAAGTGCGAGGAGGCCCTATCCATTCCCGACCTCTTCACCGACATGGCTCACGCCGACATGGCCCACAAGATACTCCAGGCTATAAAGGCCAGAACCCTGTTCAAGAGGGACGTCCACTACATGATAAAGGACAACGAGATAGTCATAGTGGACGAGTTCACCGGAAGGCTTATGTTCGGTCGGAGGTTCTCCGACGGACTGCACCAGGCCATAGAGGCCAAGGAAAAGGTGAAGATAGGCAAAGAAAGCCAGACCCTGGCCACCATAACCCTTCAGAACTACTTCAGGATGTACGGAAAGCTGGCCGGTATGACCGGAACAGCCGCGACCGAGGCGGAGGAGTTCAAGGAGATCTACGGTCTTGGGGTTATATGCATTCCCACAAACCGCCCGGTCGTTCGAGAGGACTTCGCCGACCAGGTCTACAGGACCAAAGGGGAGAAATTCGCCGCCGTAGCGGACGAGATCCAAAATATATCCTCCCAGGGAAGGCCCATACTGGTGGGGACCACCTCGGTGGAACAGTCCGAGAGGCTCAGCAAACTTCTAAAGGCCAGGAAGGTTCCCCATCAGGTCCTCAACGCCAAGTATCATGAAAGAGAGTCGATCATAATAGCCCAGGCCGGGCGTATGGCGGCCGTTACCGTCGCTACCAACATGGCAGGTAGAGGAACCGACATCCTCTTGGGAGGTAACCCCGAATACCTGGCCCAGGAGGAACTCAGAAAAGAGGGCATGGAGGTAGCCGACGCTCCAGACAGATACAAGGAGCTTCTGGAGAAATATCGCCTATCCTGCGCCGAGGAGAAGGCCAAGGTCCTAGAACTAGGAGGCCTCTGTATACTGGGCACCGAGAGACACGAGTCTCGCCGAATAGACAACCAGCTGAGGGGCCGGTCCGGTCGTCAGGGGGACCCAGGAAGCTCTCGGTTCTATCTCTCCCTTGAGGACGATCTTCTCAGGCTGTTTGGTTCGGAAAAAATCCAGGGGATAATGGGCAAGCTTGGGCTTGAGGAGGGAGAGGCTATAGAGCATCCTCTTCTTACCAGGGCCATAGAGTCGGCCCAGAAAAAGGTCGAACAGCTCCACTACGATATCCGCCGCCAGCTGCTCATGTACGACAACGTAATGAACCGCCAGAGGGAGGCGGTCTACGACGAGAGGCAGAGGATCCTCGCCGACAAGGATGTCGTAGATCACGGATGGGAGATCGTCGGAGGGGTGGCGGAGGACCTTATCGATCGTCACTTCCCGGAAAGCGGCGAGGTCGACCCAGCTGGGGCTATGGCCAAGCTGAAAGAGGTGTTCTGGCCCGGCGTGGAGATACCCCTGGAGGGAGTGGACAGCCTCCAGGCAATGCCTGAGGCCAAGGAGTCGATCCTGGCCGACCTCCGTTCCAAATACTTCAAGAGGGTGGAGCAGATAGGGGAGGACAACTGCACCGACCTGTTCCGGTTCATATCCCTTCACGTCCTTGACGGAAGCTGGAAGGAACATCTTCTATCCATGGATGCCCTGAGACAGGGCATAGGCCTGAGGGCTGTAGGGCAGAAGGACCCCCTTTTGGAGTATCAGTTTGAGTCCTATTCGCTTTTCCAGGAATCCATGGCACAGGTCAGGGAGTCAATCGCCAGGCTTCTCTTCAGGGTCGCGGTTGTATCGGAGGAGAGGATACCAAGGCGTCAGCCGGTCAGGGAAA
>JAQUTB010000104.1 GCA_028709985.1 Dethiosulfovibrio sp. | reverse complement strand
CTCCTGATGGAATATCTGCCCCTCTACAGCCCAGACCAGGCCAGACGACACCAAGTTCGGCCGGGGATAACCGGCTGGGCCCAGGTCAACGGCAGAAACGCCCTCTCCTGGGAGGACAAATTCGCCCTGGACGTATGGTACGTGGACAACTGGTCCATAGAGCTGGACCTGAGGATACTGGCAAAAACTGTGGGAGCGGTGTTCAAAAGGCAGGGCATAAGCTCAGGAGGCCACGCCACAATGCCGCCCTTCGAGGGCAAAAGATGAGCGGAATATACGTCCTAGGAGCTGGCGGACACGGCAAGGTGGTTATATCCACCATCAGGGCCATGGGCCTCGAGGTCGAATCGGTTTTAGACGACGACAGATCTCTGTGGGGCTCCTATCTGTTAGGGGTTGAAGTAACAGGCCCCATAGACAGCCTGAGAGAACAAAAGAATCCCAGAGCCATCATAGCCATAGGCGTAAACTCCATCAGGGAAAATATCGCCACCAGGCTGGACGGGGTCGAATGGATAAGCGCCATACACCCATCTGCCGTAATAGACGGCTCCGTAAAGATCGGACCAGGCACGGCCATATTCGCCGGAGCGGTGGTACAGCCCGACTCCACCGTCGGGAACCACGTCATAATAAACACCGGTGCCACGGTGGACCACGACTGTGTGCTGGAGGATTTCGTACACATAGCCCCAGGATGTCACCTAGCGGGAAACGTATCCATCCGCAGGGGAGCCTTTATGGGCATAGGGACCTGCGCCGTCCCAGGAACCACCGTAGGCCCATGGACCACCGTGGGGGCTGGCGGAGCGGTGATATCGGACCTGCCTGGAAACACCGTGGCCGTGGGGGTTCCGGCGAGGGAAAAATAAAGCACAGAAAGAGAGTGCCTTTGCTGATGACAGTCAAAAAAATCCTCATAGTGACCACCGTGGCGATGACCTTGGAGGCGTTTTTGCTGCCTCACGCCAAAAGGCTAAAAGAAACCGGCTGGCAGGTGGACTGCCTGGCTAACGGGGCATCGAAGAGCGAAAAATGTCGCGTTACATTCGATCACTGCTACGACATAGGATGGGGCCGAACCCCACTGGACTGGGGCAACTTCACCTCATACCCAGCTCGGATAAAAAAGCTGGTCACAAGGGAGGGATACGACGTGGTCCACGTCCACACCCCTGTCGCATCCTTCGTCACCAGATACGCCCTTAAAGACCTCAAAAAACGCACCGGAACCAAGGTGATCTACACCGCCCACGGCTTCCACTTCTACAAGGGAGGAAATCCCCTCAAAAACGCCTTATTCCTCGGCGTGGAAAAACTGGCGGCCAGGTGGACCGACAGGATAGAGGTCATAAACAGCGAGGACTATCAGGCCGCCATAACTCACCTTCTTCCAAAAGGCAGGGTCAAGTTTTTGAAAGACGGCGTTGGCCTGGACAGAGACCACTACAACCCTAAAGCCGTGCCGAAGGAAGCGGTCCAGCAGGTGAGGCGAGACATGGGACTTAAAGACAGCGACATACTGTTCACCATGATAGCCGAGTTCAACAGAGGCAAGAGACATTCCGACCTCATAAATGCCTTCGCCATGGTAAAGGACCCCAGGGCCCATCTGGCCTTTTTGGGAAAGGGAAAGCTCATGGAGAAGAGCAAAGAGCTATGCCACATCCTTGGCATAGCCGAAAGGGTCCACTTTCTGGGTCACGTGCCGGACGTCAGGCCCTACATACTGGCCTCGGCGGCGACGGTGCTCCCCTCGGAGAGAGAGGGCCTCCCAAGGAGCGTAATGGAGAGCATCGCTTTAGGAGTTCCGGTCATAGGCGCAAACGCCAGAGGAACCAGGGACCTGCTGAGAGACGGCGGAGGGTGGATCGTGCCAGTTGGAGGGATCACAGAAATAGCCCAAAAAATTAAAAAAATAGCTTTTGAGGTGTAAAAAAATGAAGATAACTCTCGTATATAGAGGACACACAATAAAAAAAGGTGGTGGCATGGAACGTAGATTCGCACGAATATTCAATACACTCAAGAACAAACTAGATATAGACTTCATCACGAGAAGCTGTCTTGCAAACGATTATTACGAATTAGGTTTAACAAAAAATAAAATAATTAAAATAAAAAGCAACATATTGCCGCTTGAAATATATTCTTTTTTTAAAGAAATATCAAGCAATAAATCTGAGATAGTTCACTTTATTGACATGGGATTATATAATTTTGCTTTGTCTTTATTGATCAAAACATTTAGCCCTAAAACTAAAATAATTGTATCTCTGTGTGACTCTCAAATAATATACACAAAAAATATTAGAAATTTATTCCTAAGAAAATATTTTTTGAAAATAGCAAATGCCATAGATAGTCTTTACCCTGCGATAAATAAAATAGAGAGATCCAGCAAGATAACAGTTGCACCTTGCTCCATAGTTGATACTGATAAATTCAAGCCTCAAAAAAATAAAGAAAAAATAATCTATTTCTGTGGGCGCATGGAAAGATCTAAAAACCCCATTCTTCTCCTAAAAGCCGTAAAAAAAATAGCCCCTCTTCTTAACGAGAAGGGCTGGAAGGTCGTTATAGTTGGCGGTGGTAGCTTAGAAAAAGCGGTGAACGACTACATAAAGAGTGAAAAACTTAGCTCGATAGTATCCCACATCATCAGAGGGGACGTATCAAGCTTGGCATCCCAAAGCTCCATATTTTTAAGCTTACAGAAGGAAGAAAACTATCCATCCCAAAGCCTTCTTGAGGCGATGTCGTGTGAGAACGCAATTATAGCTACCGACGTTGGAGATACCCGTAGACTTGTGAAAAACAACGTAAACGGCCTCCTTGTCAGAGCTATCCCTAACGATGTAGCCCAGGCCATAGCTAACATCGTTAATAACGAAACTTATTTCTCTATGGGGAGAGAAAGCAGACGCATAGCTAGTGATCACTCTGCCTTGCGATATTGCAACTACCTAATTAAAATATACAAAGAAATAGCTCCTAAGACTTAAATTGTTTTTGAAACGAAAACAATACGCTCCTGCAAAAATTCCATACAGGACGTTCGCTACCGTAATAATCATGGGGCTTCTCTGGCCTGGAAAGATACTCCTCTAAGTTGTTTTCCGTCCAGCCCATTTTTTTCAGGAAATAGGCCTTGTCAGAGGATAATTCTGCCTCGCTAGGGTAAGGAGGGTGGGAAAGCAACTCAAGAGCATTATTCCGTGTTATCTGTTGCGATATAATAAGACTGGAAAGGTGAACTTTTCTCTTGTCAACGCCAAACTTAGTAGGCAAAATAAAGCCTTGATAAAATCTTGTAAAAATAGATTCGTAATGTTTATATGGATAAGGCTTATAGTCAAAGCTATCAATCAGACTGTTTAGTGCCATTTCCTTGTCATATTCTATA
The DNA here is from genome assembly GCA_028709985.1 of Dethiosulfovibrio sp. Lineage (GTDB taxonomy): Bacteria > Synergistota > Synergistia > Synergistales > Dethiosulfovibrionaceae > Dethiosulfovibrio. The sequence goes on along the minus strand of JAQUTB010000104.1, from coordinate 3,015 downwards.
AAATCCAAGAAAGATATCCATTTTTCTTGTCTAATAAATTCATGATAAATATACCCCATAGTACCTAAAAGGGGGAAAGTCTCTATCTTACAAGCGTTAAATTTTTTCTGGATATTAATTATATTTTTTTTATCACGTTTAAACCAAAGCCAATTAGACGGTATCCTCATGCCTTCCGTAGCCTGGTTGGAACCGGATAGTATGCCCTTCACCCCATACTTAGCGGCCATTCTGTAGTTAACGGCCAACATTGCGTTATCATAGAGCAACTCTATGTCTATGACATCGGCGTCGAAAAATGCCTGCATCAGTCCTTTATACTCTTCCCAATTTATGACGTGGGTATATAAGTCCACGCCAAGTTTCTGGACAAGGTTCGAGATGTTGTTCTGGGCCAGCTCAGAGTTCCAGCCGTTATCCATGTGGACCGCCAGAGGTCTTAGCCCTAACTCTATAGCCTTCACCAAAACCCAAGAGCTGTCCACCCCACCGGAGACACCGATAATGCAGTCGTACGGTTTGCCCTTTCCGTCTTTTTTTACTTTAGCTACGAAAGCATCAAGCTCTTTTTTTCTAGCCTCAGGTTCCTTGAAAAGAACCTTCGACGAGCGACTCAAAAACTCGGTGCAGTAGTTACACACGCCGTTTTCGTCAAAAGAGATATCCCTAGCGGTAGTGTCCATAACGCATCTAGAGCACATTCTATAGTCTTTATCCATCTCAATCCATCGCCCCTAACTCTTTTTCCAGATCTTCGTACTTTGGGTATGTTATCAGTACAGCCCTATGTGGACCGTGGAACACGAAAAAGGCTCCAGCAGCCACAGCACTGGCTCCAGCATCGACGGCATCTTTCATGTCTTTTATGCTGCCAACTCCACCAGAGGCGATCAACGGAACGGAGAAAGTACTGGAAACCTGGGTTATAAGCTCCAAGTCCATACCGGACATAGTACCATCCCTGTCTACAGAGTTTAACAGGATCTCTCCTGCCCCAGCCTCCACTGCGGAGGAGACATAATCCATAAAGAGCCTTTTCAGCGTTTTTTTCGTTGACGCAGAGTAGAGGCACTTTCTTCCAAGCCAATTTTTCTTAACGTCCACGGAGATCACCACGCTCTGGCTCCCATAACGAGAGGCTATATCCTCGATCAAAGATGGATCGCCTAAAACAGCGGTCTGCAAGCAAACCTTTTCGACTCCCAGGGAAAAAATCCTTCGGGCCTGTTCAAGGCTGGATATGCCACCACCGTAACAAAGGGGCATAAAGCACTCTCCGGCGAACCTCTCTATCAGACCGTAATCAGGCCCCTTTCCCTTATGGGAAGCGGAGATATCCAGGACCATCAACTCGTCCACCTCTTTTTCGTTGAAGATGCGGATGGCGTTGATAGGATCGCCTACGTACTTAGGGTCGGAAAAACGACAGGTCTTGACCAGCCCGCCGTCTGATAACAGTAGGCTGGGTATTATTCTTGTTTTAAGCATTGGAGAACTCCATAAATCGCCTCAAAAGAGCCATGCCAAAGCGATGACTCTTTTCCGGGTGAAATTGAACGCCAAAGACATTGTCCCTAGCAAAGGCGGCCACAAAATCGTGGCCATAATTGCACTTCGCAATAACGTCGGACTCGTTATCACAGCTTACGTAGTAGGAATGGACAAAATAAAACCTCTGTCTATCCTCCGGCGCTATCAAGGGGTTGTCTCTTGATATATCCACGGTGTTCCATCCCATGTGGGGGACCTTAAGCTTAGGATCGTCAAAAGAAAATTTGCGGACATCCCCGTTGATCCAGCCCAGGCCAGGAAGTATCCCCTCTTGGCTGGACCTGGTCATGAGCTGCATCCCAAGACATATCCCGAGAACCGGAACCGCTCTATCCAAAACCACTTTGGACAGGACATCCACCAGCCCTCTTTCTGCTAAAGCCCCCATACCTGAATCGAAGGCCCCAACACCCGGCAATATAAGCTTATGGGCGTCGAGTATCCTTTCTGGATCGGAGGAAATTTCACATTCTCCCCCGACGTGCCGTATCATATTTGCGACGGAGTTTACGTTGCCAACTCCGTAATCGACTATAACGGTCATATTTTTCTCCCTACAATTCAGGATAAGGTGCTTTTCAGAAAATCACGGTAGTTGCTCTCCCAGCCTGAAGCCCACATCGACTCTATAACCGAGGCAGAAACTTCGCCCTCTTTTCCAAACGCTATCTTTTCAACGAGATCGTCAGACGAAGCAAAGGTCGAAAAAGGATGAGAGGGATAACAGAACCTCGCTTTTTCGGTATCCCAAAGGAATACCGATCGAACCAAACCTATAGCCTCAAACAGTCCAGTAGAAAGTTCGCTGATCAATATATCCGCAGAGGCAAAGGCATCGTAGATATCTTTTTCCCACTCAAGGACAACTTTGCCTTTTCTCATTCCGTATCTTCGGACAGCCCGCTCTCTCTCGATAGGGTGGGGCCTAAAAACAACCCTGTATTTTTCACTAAGGGCATCTGCAAGAAAAGAACACAGCGAGAGGTACTTCTCAGTCTCTGTTCCATCACCTAAGACCAGTATGTCCTTCTTCCTATCCCCATCCATCCTGACTCTTTTAAGGGCATCCGTCCTGAAAGGATTTCCGATGGGGATTTTTTCAGAAGGGGTTTGTAGCTGGCCAAGCCACCACGTTCCATATCCAAGCAAAAACTGTGGAAGGGTTCGACGATAATCAGGGCTATCACAGAGGGTCTTTGAAAAGTTATAGGCATCGTGACCAGAGGAGATGCTGCCATGCTGATACTCCGCGATGACAAGGCCATTTTCTCTCGCGATCATGTTTATTATGGAGGAGCCCCCGTAGGATCCCTCTTCCCTCAACAGAATCTTGGCCCTTGTTCTTTTAAAAAGGCTTGAATAGAGGAGCCTGGATCCTGGTATGGAGGCAGCCCTTCTAGAGAGCCCCTCGATCAAAAAGCGCTTTCGCTTCTGAGAAAGAGACCACCCAATCAACGTTATGGC
>JAQUTB010000103.1 GCA_028709985.1 Dethiosulfovibrio sp. | reverse complement strand
TTCCGAGAGAGACTTTTCGTCGGACCGTTGCTGTCCTCTCAGTTCCTCGATCTGTAGATAGGGGGCCTCCAGGGATGCGGCGCTCAGGGCCAGGTTCAGCCTGTCCCTGTGGGGCCTGAAGCTCTCTTTCTCCGCCTGAAGTTCCTCAATCTCGTCGTTAAGGCTGGCTATCTCGCCTTTTAAGATCTCTAAGCCGTTCAGCCAGGACAGGGATAGGTTGAGCGACTTGGCCTCGCTGGTCAGCTCTAGCTCCTCATTCTTCGCCTTCCCCAGCTCCTCCTCTACGGCCTTTTCCCGCTCCCGGTCCATAACGGTGCTGCCAGCCATCTCTGCCCTGAGCCGCTCCAAGGTCTCTTTTTCTTTACGGTGACGTTCGTGAACCGCTACGGATATATCGCTATATACTTTCGTCCCGGTGATCTGCTCCAGGATAGGGGCCCTTTCGCTGGGAGACGCCTGGAGAAAGGCGGAGAAGCCCCCCTGAGCCAAAAGCATTGAGCGGGTAAACCGGTCGAAGTCCATTCCTGTGACCATCTCTATACGGTCCGCCACCTCTTTTATCTTGGACTCCAGTATCTGCCCCGAGTCGCAGTCCGATATCTCGTGTTTAGGCTGCTGAAGGTCACCCTCAGGGCTCTTTCTGGCCCTGTGCTGGCTCCAGTGACAGCGAAACCTCCCCTTTTGGGTTTCAAACTCCACCTCTGCGGAACACTCTCCGGTGTTTCGGGACATTATCTCGTTGCCGCTTTTGGTGACGTTGCTGAGCCTCGGGGTTCTTCCGTAGAGTCCCAGACAGATAGCGTCCAGGACGGTGGTCTTTCCCGATCCTGTGGGACCGGTTATGGCGAAGATCCCCTCGCAGCCGAAGGAGGACAGGTCTATCTCCCAATCGCCGAAGAGGGAGTTGAGGTTTTTGAACCTCACTTTGAGTATTTTCATGGCTTCCTCCTACTCCGCCTTGAGGTCTTGCTCAAAAAGGGATGAGACGATTTCGCCATAAGTCTCGGTAAGCTCCTGCCACTGGTCCTCTGGAACTTCCCTGGCACAAAGCAGTCGGCGGAAGACATCGTCCTCTCCCAGGTCCTCCAGGGACTCCCCTTCAAACTCCATGCCTAAGGCCTGCCGGAAAACTCGGCTGTCCTTGAGCCTGAGGATCTCCATGTCGTCGGAGAGGGCGTTTTCCAGTCTGTCCCTCAGGTCGCCTATAACCTCATCTCCGTCGTAGACTATCTCCAGCCAGATCTTTGAACCGCTCAGGGACAGCTCGTAGATCCGCTTTAGGATACCCTCCAGGTCTCCCTTTATCCTCTCCAGCCTCTGAAAGACCGGCACGTCTACAAGCTGCACAGAGGGATCTTTGCCGTTAAAGTCCACGAGACAGAGGCTCTTTATCTGCCCTGCCTCCCCAAATCCCATAGGTATAGGGGATCCGCTGTACCTCACGACCTCCGATCCGTCGACCTTCTGGGGGACGTGAAGGTGCCCTAAAGCGGTGTAGTCGAAGCTATCTAAGAAGATAGCCGAGTTGACGTAGGCCAAGGATCCTTCGTAGAGGTCTCGGACCCCGTCGCCCTCTACGGTGGTTCCTCCGGCGGTAAAGAGGTGTCCCGTCCCAACTATGGGAATATCGATTCCAAGATCCTCCCTTATGGACCTGGCCTGCGACGCCACCGCCTGATAGTGGGCTTTTATGCCCTCCGCCATCTTTAGCTCTTTGTCCTGGACCGTCTCCCCTGGATCAACCTGTCGGATGTCCCTGTCGCGGAGATAGGGCACGGCGCAGACGATCATCTCGGGGGTTCCGTCCTCGGCCTTGAGGACCAACACCTCGTCCTTCGGGGATTCTGCCGCCTTGCCCACCACGTGGACTTCCAGCGCCTTTAACAGCTCCCTTGGGGCGTCGAGGAAGGATGGAGAGTCGTGGTTGCCTCCTATTACGACAACGTGTCTACAGGTGGAGCCAGCCACCTGGCATAGAAAACGGTAATAAAGCTCCTGGGATCGGTTGCTCGGGGTGGTGGTGTCGAATACGTCTCCCGCCACGACAAGGACGTGGACGCCTTTTTCCTGAACCGTCGTCGCAAGCCAGTCCGTAAATGCCTCGAACTCGTCGTATCTTTTTTTCCCGTAAAGGGCCCTGCCTAGATGCCAGTCGGAGGTGTGAAGCAGCCTAATTCCCGGCGAAGAGTGATCCATAGGTAAATCTCTCCTTTCTGTCCTTATCCATTGTAGGCAAAACCTCATCGATAATCAATCGCGATAAAAAAAGACGACCTCCCTAACAGGAAGGCCGTTCGCTTATTCCACTATTTCCTGCACCCTTCCCACCGTTCCGTCCTCCAGACGGACCTTTATTCCGTGGGGATGGGAGGGGCTTTTGGTCAGTATGTCCCTGACGATTCCCTCAGTGAGCTTGCCGCTCCTCTGGTCCTGCTTTTGGACCACCATAACCTTCAGCCCCGGTTTTATGTCCTTTCTAAGCTCTCCTGACATGTAAAGTCCTCCTTTTTTCTTAAAAACACCGGCAATGATAACACAGAAATTGCCCCCTTTGGTGGCCTATATCAGGGCACCAAAGGGGGCTCCATGGCCCTCCTACCGCCTAGAAACTCCCCACTCCTTAAACCAGCGGTCCTGGATGTCCTTGGCCCGTTTGAGGTCCTTTGAGGACATCCTTTTATTCAGCTTCTCCAGAGCTTCCTCTGCGTCGGATACGTATCTCTCGTTGGCTAGGTCGAGGTAGGCCCAGGCCATGGGAAGGTCCTTTTCAACCACAACTCCGTCCATATACAGCGATCCCAGGACGAACCATCCAAACTCGTTTCCCTGATCAACCGCTCTCCTGGCCCAGCCCTCTGCGGTGTCGTGATCCTCTTTGACCCCGTAGCCGTAGAAATACATGTAGGCCAGCAGCCCCTGGGCGGATGGCTCGTCATCCTCCGCTGCGTCGGTAGCCAAAGCCAGGGCTTTTTTAAGGTCCTCCTTTACCGCCACGCCGTCGTAGTACATCCAGGCCATAACCGCTTTGCCCAATGAGCTTCCGGCCTTAACCGCCTTTTCCGCCAGCTGGAGGGCCTTTTTGTCGTCTTCGTCCACTCCCTCGCCGAAGTAGTAGAGCATGGCAAGCATGGCGATCCCGTCGGCGTCCCCTTTGTCGGAGGCCTTCTGGGCCCACTTGAACGATTCATCCTCGTCCCTCGGGATTCCGAATATATCTCCGTCGTAGTAGACCCTGGAGAGCACCGAGAAGATCTCCCCTTCCGAGTCGGAGCGGGAGGACTCTTTAAGCAGCGAAAGCCCTCTGTTCGGGTCGCTGTGGTCTTCCTCGAATATAAGGATGACCCCTAGCAGGGCCTTCGCCTCAAGGCTACCCCCTTTTGAGGCCTTTTCCAGCCATTTGATGGCCTCACCGGTATCCTGGGGAACGTCCTCTCCGTCGTAGTACATCGCGCCGAGGGCGGCCTGGGCGTCGCTGTCGCCGGACTGGGCCATTTTCTTGAGGCTTGATATCTCCGACGATGGCGACTGCCCCACCTCCGGCAGGCTTACCTGTGGAAGGGACACCTGAGGTAGTGACATAGGAGGAAGCTGGGGCAGCGCAGGAGACGTCCGTGAGAACTGGGGGGAGATCCCGCATCTTTGAAGAAAGGGAGCTATCCGCTCCGTCGGAATTGAGGCGTTTACGAATGCCCCTTCGTCTTCCTCTGTGTACCCCCAGGTGTTAATACCAACCACCTCTCCTCTGGCGTTGACCAGAGGTCCACCGCTGTTTCCTCCTGCTATGGCGGCGGAGTGTATCACCGTCATCTGTCTGTTTTTCTCGACCAGGGCGTTAACCGTTCCCTCGGTGTAGACCATAGGAGGGGCTTTTTTTAGCTTGCCCTCCAGTATGTCGTCGAAGCTCTGGTCAAACTGGGTCACAAGAACCGGAAATCCCCAGGCACTGACTCGGTCCATACGGTTAACCCTGTTGGTGAAGGTTACCGACGTCAGTTTAGGGGAGGGTGTGAACTTGAGCAGGGCGAAGTCGTTGCCTCCGGTGTCTCCGCTGTACTCTTTTTTGACCACCCTGGCCTTTACGGGGTTCTGAAAGGAGCTCATAACCAGGATGTCTCCGGCGGACTCTACCACATGGGCGTTGGTCAGGGCGAAGCCATCTGCGACCACGAATGCGGTTCCCATGCTGTAGGAGTCGTCGTCGTCCACCAAGACGTAGAGGATACTGGATTCAAGCATATTTGCCACCGCCCTCTGCCTCTCCTCCATCAGGGCCAAAACGTCGATATCGGTGGCGTAGAGGGGCCCACCGAGCACCATAAAACAGGACAACAGACAGAGCGTAAATCGAAAGCAACCTTTAGATAAAGCCATCCTCACACGAACCATTCTATCCCGGCCTTTCCCTTCTATATTGATTCAGATATTAGCACAACAGTGGCTCAAAATATCTTTTCTCAAATATTTGACAAGTGCAAAAACCTCTGCTACGATAAACTTAGTTTCTCCCAGGGAAAAATAGTTTCCTATATGGAAAAGGAGGTGTGCCTTTGAGCAGTCTGTTAAAAGGCATGGAAGTGCTCAGAGTCCTGGCGGAGCCTCCTTTCAACTACACCCTATCGGAGCTTTCCTCCACCATGGGGATGGGTAAAAGCGGGCTACACAAGATACTGTCGACCCTCAAGGAGAAAAATTTCGTGGTTCAGGAGGGGTCGTCGAAGAAGTATCATCTCGGACCGGTGGTGCTTCGGATGGGCAACGTCTACTCAAAGCTAATAGGCATAGAGGATATAGCTGCGCCGGTCCTGTCGAACCTGTGCCAGGTGCTGGGGGAGACTGTCTATATAAGCATCTGGGAGGGAGACAGGGCCTACCCTGCCTGCAAGTGTTGTCGCCCAGGTGGAATCTACGACGCCAACGATTTTATCGGCAAGAGCGTCCCCATAAACGCCGGTGCGTCGGCAAAGCTTCTGGCCGCCTATCAGGATCGTGTGTTTATCCAGGAGCTTCTGTCAAGGACGGATCTCGTGGAAAGGACATCTTACACCTTAACGTCCATACCGGAGATCCTGGAGGAGTACGATCGCATAGTCAAACAGGGTTACTCCATTGAGGATCAATCCTTTTCTCTGGGGGTGTGGTGTCTATCGGTTCCAATTTTCGGCAAAAACCGAGCGGTCGATCGCTGTCTGTCCGTCGGCGCTCCGGTGGAGGCCGTAGGGGAGGGGATTTTTCCCATTTGGCTACAGAGGTTGAGGGACGGGGCGGATGAAATAGGAACTCAATTACAGCTCAGGCGTTAATGTGTCAGGGGAGATCCGTAAGGGTCGAGATAGGGAAGGAGAGGAACATATGTCTATCAGTAAGAGATCGATGTTTTTTGCGTTGACCGTGGCGGCTTTCTGTTTTGCCACTCTGCCCGGGGCCTCCGAGGCGAAGACTAAGCCCTTTAAGGTGGCGGGAATTTCGTCACCGGAGTACAGGGGAAGCAAGTCCCTGGAGACCATAAAGGAAAAGGTGGAGGCTGGAACCGATGGAAGGGTAAAACTGGACGTTTTCCCGGCAAACCAGCTTGGGGACTACACACAGGTGTTCGAGGAGATCCGCCGAGGCTCCATAGAGATGGGCCTTATATTCCTGCCCAGTCAGTTCGACGTGATGCTTGAGATAGGCTCCCTGCCTTTCCTGGCGTCCTCCGGCGAGGACATGAAAAAGCAGCTGTCACCGGGATCCTACGTCTACGAGATCATAGACAATTCCCTGGATAAGCTGGGTGTCAAGCTCCTCAGGCTTTACGGAGACGGCTTTATCGGAGTCGGACTGACGAAGAAGCCCGAAAGCCCCGCCGACCCTAACGTCAAGAAAGACGCCATGATAAGGGTCGCCCCTGTGGCGGTCTACAAGGAGACCGCCGAGGACATGGGCTACAGGACAACAAACATACCTTACGCCGACACCTACAGCGCCATTCAGACCGGAGTATGCGACGGCTGGATCGGCGGATCGTCCCAGATAAACTACCTCAGTTTCAGGGACGTCATAAAATACTACGTTCCCTACAACTGTCTGTTCGACCAGACCGCCTACATCATCAATAAAAAGCTCTGGGAGTCAATGAGCCCGGAGGATCAGAAGGTCCTTATGGACGCGGTCAACGTAGAGGCCGACAAGAGCTTCGCCGACAGCGCCACCGAGGATCTGGAGTTCCAGAAGAAGCTTCAGGAGGCGGGAGTGGAGATAATAGAGGTCTCCGACGCCGAGAGAGAGGCACTGGCCAAGCACATCAGGGCCAACACTTGGCCGAAACTGGCTGAGACCTACGGAGAGGAGACCCTTGAGAGGATAAAGAAGGACCTCTAGGTCGTCTATCGAGAGGCTGGCGAGAGCGTCTTCGCCAGCCTCTTTTAAATAAGGAGGGTTTCATATGGAAAACTTCGT
>JAQUTB010000102.1 GCA_028709985.1 Dethiosulfovibrio sp. | reverse complement strand
TTCCGTTATCAGCAGCAGAAGAAGGAAAAGGACGCCCGAAAGAAGCAGAAGACCCAGACTCTCAAGGAAATGAAGATGCGTCCAAAGATCGATGAACACGACTATAACTTCAAGACCAAGGCCATCAGAGGTTTCCTGGCGAACGGCCACAGAGTCAAGGTCTCGATATTCTTCAGGGGCAGAGAGATGGCTTTCCTCGACAGAGGTAAAGAGGTCCTTGATAGGGTCGCCAAGGATTGCGATGATCTTGGCAAGTCCGAGGGCTTTCCCAGGATGGAGGGGCGCTTCATGAGGATGATGCTCACCCCTATCGCTCCCAAAAGTGGTTCCAAGTCTTCCGATCTAGACGACTCGGAGGATTAGTTATAAAGGATTTCTAAAAGCTAAGGAGGAACTTTTATGCCTAAGATGAAGACCCACTCCGGTGCCAAGAAGCGTTTTTCCTTTACCGGTAGCGGAAAGGTTTCCTACAAGAAAAGCGGTCGTGCTCACCTTTTGAAGAGCAAGGATTCCCGCAGGCTTCGCAGGCTCCGTCAGGACGGTATCCTCAACGATACCCTGACCGAGACCATGAAGAAGCTTATGCCATACGCCTGATAGGCTTAACGATTATCGAGAGGTGAGATGATATGCGCGTCGCAGCTGCCAGCTCAAGCGATAGAAAACGCAAAAAGCTGTTTGCAATAACAAAGGGTTATTTTGGACGTAAGAAGAACGTTTATCGTAGGGCCAGGGAGGCTTTCCTTCACTCCCTTACCAGGATGTACGCCGACAGAAAGCTTCGCAAGAGGGATTTCCGTCGTCTCTGGATCACCAGAATAAGTGCCGCAGCCAGGCTTAACGGCATGAACTACAGCAACCTCATAAACGGGCTCAAAAAGGCCAATATCGACGTCAACCGCAAGATGTTGGCCGATCTGGCAGTAAACGATATGCCCGCCTTCGAGGCCCTTGCCGCCAAGGCCAAAGAGGCCCTTGGCTAAGAGGTAGTGAGGACTTACAGCTCTATACGGGTCGAACGAGCTATCGTGGGAGGGTTCCTATCATTGATATTGATAGGAGCCCTTCTGCTATGGGGGTTTAATTGCCTGAACGGTATCGCTCTGTCACCACTGGACGCCGTCTTCACCTCCACCTCCGCCGCCTGAGTGACCGGCCTGGCGGTAGTGGATACCGGGAAGGACCTAGCGATGCCATCTCAGGTCGTACTGCTTTTGCTCATCCAGCTCGGTGGCCTAGGTGTGATGACCGCCACCACGTTCATGCTCCTTCTGTTGAGGATGCGTATAGGTATAAGACAGAGGATACTGTTTGCCGGGGGAATGGGCCTGGATGGGCCCTCCGGCGCCGTTAGGTTGGTCGCCCGTATAGTAAAGATAACTGTTCTTATAGAATTTTTCATGGCTATCCCTGTCTTTATCGGCTTTATGGGGCGGTTTGACTGGCAGACCTCCCTTTGGTACTCGATCTTTCACTCGATAAGCGCCTTCTGTAACGCCGGTTTTTCTCCCTTCAGCGACAGCCTAGGGTCTTTCACGTCAAGCTGGCTTCTGTCGGGCTCCGTGATGGCCCTTATCGTGCTGGGGGGAGCTGGGTTTGTAGTGCTGGGAGCCTGTTGGGAGTGGTTTCGAAAGGGGAAAAAACTGTCCGTTCACTCGAGGTTGGTTCTGTCGACCACAGCCTGGCTCATAGTCGTGGGAACTATTTTTTTTATGGTCGTAGAATGGAACGGGGCTCTATCGGGGTTATCTCCCGCCCTAAAGCTGTGGAACGCCCTTTTTTGCGCTATTACCCCTAGAACAGCTGGTTTTAATACCGTATCGATGAGCTCTCTTTCCTCCTACTCCGCATTTATGGTCATGGTTTTGATGATAATTGGAGCCTCCCCCGGCTCCACCGGCGGCGGTATAAAGACCACCACCTTCTCCATATTGGTGTCGTCGGTTTTCTTCAACACGAGGGGCAGCTCCAAGCTGGTTCTTTGGCACAGGAGCGTGCCTCAGGACACGGTGTTGAGGGCCATGATGCTGTTTTTTCTCTATCTTACAGCCATAGTGGTAGGGGTCTTTGCTATCGGAGCTATAGAGGATTTTGCCTTCAAGGACGTGATTTTCGAGGTCATATCCGCCTTGGGCACTGTAGGGCTTTCAATGGGGATAACGGCGGACCTGTCTTGTGTCAGCAAGGTGGTTCTTATAATCCTGATGTTCTGGGGGAGAATAGGTATCCTAACCTTCATGTTTAGCCTGATAGACAAGGAAAACCTCGATAACGTGGGATATCCCGAAGTTTCCGTGCCTATAGGATAGGGGTGTTTTTTTGAGTCACGAGAATAAAATGTACTTTGTCGTGGGGATCGGTCGTTTTGGCCTTTCTCTGTGTACCAGACTGGTCGCTCTAGGTCAAAGGGTGGTCGCGGTAGACAGCGATCCGTCGAAGGTCGCGGAGGTGGCGGACCTGGTTGATTATGGGGTCCATCTGGACGCCTCAGACGAGGATGCCCTGATAAAGGCGGGAGCCAAGGAAGCTGACGTCGCTGTGGTCACCATAGGGGAGAACATAGAGGCGAGCATCATGGCCACCGCTATACTGAGGGGGCTGGACATAGATAAGGTGGTCGCAAGGGCTCAGACGTCCATACACGCTAGGGTGCTTGCTCGGGTTGGGGCTCACAGGGTCATATTCCCCGAGAGAGATATGGGCATTAAGGTGGCGGACCAGTTCGTAAATCCCTGGCTCGCCAGTTTTTCCCAGATACCGGGCAACGGCTACATAGTAGGGGAGCTTGATCCTTTGGACGAGATGGTGGGCAAGAGTCTGGTGGACCTGGATTTCAGAAAATCCTTCGGCGCCACCCTTCTGCTTTTGGAGAGGGACGGCAGAAAGATCTTCCCCGAGAGGGACACCAAGATCCTCTCCGGCGACAGGCTTATGGTGGCGGGAGATAAAGATAGGCTCGCTAAATGGGTGGATAAAATCAAAGCCCAAGAAGAGTAAGGGGGTTAATGTAATATGGGAGATATAGACCTTCAGCTGGAGGCCTTAAGGTCCTCTTTCAGATCTGAGTTAGACGGAGTAAGCGATCTTGAGGCCCTTAAGGACCTCAGGGTAAAGTATCTGGGGAAAAAGGGCTTGGCTACCTCTCTTTTAAAGTCCCTGGGCAAACTTCCCGCGGAGGAAAGACCTCAGGCGGGAAAGGTCATAAACGACCTTAAAGAGGAGTTGGAGTCAATCCTCACGGAACGGTGTGCCTCCGCTGAGGAGGAGTCCTTAAGGGCCATGGAGCTTGAGGATTTTGTGGATGTCACTCAGCCGGGAAGAGGGAGACCGGCTGGAGGGGTTCATCCTGTCATGCAGGTCATGTACGACGCTGTGGAGATACTGGCGGGTCTCGGTTTCTCCGTGGCCCTTGGGCCGGAGATAGAGGACGACTTTCATAACTTCGAGGCGCTGAATATCCCGTCCCATCATCCCGCTAGGGACATGCAGGATACCTTTTACTTCGACGATGGGAGGTTGCTCAGGACCCACACCCCTCCTGTTCAGATAAGGTCCATGCTGTCCATGGGGGCCCCCATAAGGGTGGCCTGTCCCGGTAAGGTCTACAGGAGGGACAGCGATCCGACCCATTCACCTATGTTCCATCAGATAGAGGGGCTCCTAGTCGAGGAGAACGTGTCCATAGGAGACCTCAAGGGCTGTCTTGAGACTATGATATCCGCCATATTTGCCAGGCCACTTAAGGCCCGGTACAGGGCTAGCTACTTCCCCTTCACAGAGCCGTCCATGGAGGTCGATATCGAGTGTATCGCCTGTTCCGGTGAGGACCCCTGTTGCAGGATATGCAAGGGCACCGGTTGGCTGGAGATAGGCGGCATGGGGATGGTACATCCCAACGTCCTCAGGTCCGGCGGGATAGATCCTGAGAGGTACAACGGCTTTGCCTGGGGAATGGGACTGGACAGAATAGCTATGCTCAAGTACGACCTTAGGGATCTCCGCCCCCTGTTCGAGGGAGATCTCACCTATCTTCTTTCTGGGAGGAATAGATAATGCTGGTGTCCTGGAATTGGCTTAAGGAGCTTGTCGACATCCCCCTGGACGTCCAGACCGTGGCGGACAGGCTCACGGTTACAGGAAACGAGATAGAGTCCATAACCAAGCCCTGCGGAGATCTCTCAGGAGCCCTCGTCGCAAGGGTTGCGTCCCTCTCTCCTCACGGTACAAACCCGTCTCTTCAGATCGCCGATCTGGACACCGGTAAGGGGGGGGCTCTGTGCGTTACCGCCGCCACTAACCTGCGTCAGGGAGATGTGGTCCCCTATGCGCCTCCTGGGGCTGTATTGGCGGACGGAACCGTCATGGGAGAGAGAGACTTTGACGGAGTGGTCAGCCAGGGGATGATGCTCTCCGCTCAGGAGATCGGGCTCCCTGACGTGGCCGACGAGTACGGCATACTGAGGCTACCGTCCGATCTCCCTTTGGGAGAGGACGTCGTGTCCTGTCTGGCGCTGGACGATTATATCCTTGAGCTATCCATAACCCCTAACAGGGGGGATATGCTCAGCATGAGAGGCGTTGCGAGGGAGGTAGTCGCCCTTTTCCCGGAGGCATCCGTCAGGGAGAGGGAAGAGGTGGTCTCCCTTGGACAGCCTCGCTGGCCGGTCGAGTTCAACGGCATATACCTGGAGGACGATGGCTGTCCCGTGTACGCCCTTGGCATGGCCGATCAGGTGAAAATTGGCCCTTCCCCTCTTTGGGCGAGGATCAGGCTTTCTCTTGCCGGCGTCAGGCCGATCAACAACGTCGTGGACGCCACCAACATGGTCATGTTGGCACTTGGACAGCCCCTTCATGCTTTCGACGCTGACAGGCTTCCCAGCCCGTCCATATCGGTAAGGTCGGCCAAGGAGGGGGAGACCTTCTCCACCTTGGACCATAAGGAGAGACAGCTGATGTCCTCCGACATGGTGATATGTAGCGGTCAGACGTCCGTGGCCCTCGCTGGCGTCATGGGAGGGTTGAACTCCGAGATAGAGGATAATACCTCGCGGATTTTCCTGGAAAGCGCCTCTTTCGACTCAGCCAGAGTAGGCTGTACGTCCCGTAGGCTGGGCATACCCAGCGAGGCATCGTACAGGTATTCCAGAGGGGTCGACGTAGAGCTGCCAGAAAGGGCCCTCAAGATGGTGACGGACCTACTGTCCGATTGGGGATGTGCCTCGGTCGCTCAGGGTGCTTGGGTGTCCAGACGAGATCACAGGGGAGCCTCTACCGCTGTTTTGACCGAAAAAAAGCTTCGTCGTATAGCCATGTGGGCTGATATGGACGAAGCCTCCTCCATACTGGCGAGGCTGGGCATGGGGCTCATCTCCCAGAAGGACGGTGAGATGGTCTTCTCTATTCCGTCCTATCGTCCTGATATCTCAATAGAGGAGGATCTGATAGAGGAGATAACCAGGATAAGGGGATATGACGTGATTCCCTCCAGAATACCTGGGTGTGATCACGGCAGAGGACAGCTTGGACCGGTTTCTTCCGCTATGAGAAGCCTAAGATGTCAGGCTGTCTCGAGGGGCTATGTCGAGGTGGTCTCCTACAGCTTCCATTCCCCTCGTTACAGGGAACTTCTCCGACTTTCCAACGACCCAAGGGGCGATATGATCCCTCTTAAAAATCCCCTGAGCGGAGAGCTCTCCATGATGAGATCCACCATGCTCCCTGGGCTTTTGGAGTCGCTTCAGAGGACCCTCAGGTCGGGCTGGAGGAGACCTGTCCGTCTTTACGAGGTAGGTAAGGTTTTTTCCGGTAAGGGCGATACCACCGACGAGAGGGACAGGGTTGCCGGACTTGTCTATCCAGGAAGGCACAGAAGAAGCCCCTACGGAGAATCGATGTCGGCCGATCTTCTGTCGGTCAAATCCGACGTTGAGGCCCTTGCCCTTCAGCGGGGACGAAATTTCCTCTTTGTTCAATCCCAAGAGCCGTTTGGACATCTTGGGCAAACCGCTCATATCGTGTATGATGGTACGGTAGTGGGATTCCTGTCCAGGTTGAAACCCTCCATTGAGAGGGAGTTGGACGTCGATGGACCTGTCTACTGTTTTGAGTTCGACCTGGCCTCTCTCGTAGGGGAGGGAGAGCTCTGGTTCTCCTCCGCCTCGTCCTATCCGCCAGCTCACAGGGACATCTCGCTTTTGGTTGGATCCGATACACCTGTGGCGCAGGTCATGGACGATATAAGGGATATCGCTGGTCCTCTTCTGAACCAGGTAGATCTTTTCGACGTTTACGTCGGCAAGGGAGTGCCGGAGGGCAAGAGAAGCTTGGCTTTCTCCATGTCCTACAGGAGCAAAGACAGGACCCTTCAGGATGGAGAGGTGGATGACCTTCACCGTCAAGTCAGATCAAGGCTTGAGGATAAAGGGTACGTTCTTAGATAACCTAATTTTAGTCTTCGTGGGAGGAATGAAAGATGAACCTGGAAAACATGGAGCAGCTGATAGACAGTCTTG
>JAQUTB010000101.1 GCA_028709985.1 Dethiosulfovibrio sp. | reverse complement strand
CTGCCGCCCAGCGAAAGCCTTAATGCGGTTATGCCGAAGGCCAGGGCATCCCTGCCCGTGTCCTTGTCCAGATCCTCACCGTGGTAATAGAGCACGTACCCCAGTTTCTCCCCACCATCCTCTACGGTCCCATGGGGATATATCGCGACCAACTCGTGAAGGGGCATCCGCCTTACCTGAGCTATAAACTGTTTTGACCTCGACGCAACGTGAACGTTTCCGGTCGCGCTATCCCAGAACGCCACGTTTTCAAGAAAGCATCTCATGGCCTCCAGGATATCGTCCGTCCCTCTTCTGTCCTGTATTATCTCCATGAATACCCTGTGTGGGGTATTTTCGATGTTATTTATAATAATCTATCCCCTCTTTTGTTGTTTAAAAACACCAAAGCCAATCTATCGACCCTTTCAATGTTTTTTATAACTATAAAATACCTGTATTTTCGTTTTATACTACCACAACATCCCCTTCCGTTGAAGGCATAATGGGCCATGGAGATAGATAAAATTCCTTTCTGGAGGTTTTTTTATGTCGTATAGATACGTTCGCTGGTTCGAGGAAATAGGCAAGGACGACGTCCCGTTGGTCGGTGGCAAAGGGGCCAACCTGGGAGAACTGACCGTCAAAGGTATAGACGTCCCCCCCGGCTTTTGCGTGACCGCCCAGGCCTACACGGACTTCATCAAAGGGGCTGGCATAGGCGACGGTATCAGGGCCATCGTCGAGAAGGTCGACGTTGAGAACTCGATCGACCTGGCCCAGGCCTGCGAGAAGGTCCGTCGGATAATAGAGGAGACCCCCATCCCGGTGGACATGGAGGCCGAGATGAGGACCGCCTACGGAGAACTGGAAAAGAGGGTCGGGTTGGATGACCTGAGGGTCGCTGTGAGGTCCTCTGCCACAGCGGAGGATCTGCCCGATGCGTCCTTCGCTGGCCAACAGGACACCTATCTCCACGTAATAGGGGCCGACTCGGTTGTGGCTCACGTTCGTCGCTGCTGGGCGTCGCTCTGGACTGCGAGGGCCACATACTACCGCCAGAGGCAGGGCTACGATCACTTCCAGGTAGCTCTCAGCGCCGTGGTGCAGAAGATGGTCTCCAGCGAGAGATCGGGGGTTATGTTCACGGCAAACCCCATAACCGACAGTCGTTCCCAGATAATGATAGAGGCGAGCTGGGGTCTAGGTGAAGCTGTGGTCTCGGGCATGGTGACCCCGGACGAATACGTCCTGGACAAGAGGGACCTTGCAATGATGGACTCTAACGTTGCGGAGAAGAGAACCATGGTGGTTGAGAAAAAGGGCGCTCAGGGAACCGTATCCGTCCCGGTAGCGGACTATCTTGGCCCTGATTTCGTGACAAAGCAATGCCTCGGCATTGAGGAGATAAAGTCACTGGGACTTGCTGGAAAGAGGATAGAGGAGCTTTACGGGTTTCCCATGGACGTAGAATGGGCCTTCGACGGCGATACGTCCAGGCTCTACATACTTCAGGCCCGTCCCGTAACCACCCTTAAAAAAGAGGAATCCAAGGAGGAGAACAAGGTGGAGGAGAAAAAATCGCTCAAAGTATTGGTGAGAGGCCTCGCCGCCTCCCCTGGAATCGCCTCTGGCCAGGTGGTCGTCATAAAGGACATCGACGAGATCGACCGGGTAACTCAGGGCCAGATAATGGTCACTACCATGACCAACCCGGACATGGTTCCGGCCATGAAGAGAGCCGCCGCCGTCGTCACAGACGAAGGAGGCAGAACATGCCACGCTGCCATAGTATCCAGAGAGCTGGGCATCCCCTGCATAGTCGGTAGCAAAGACGGATCCAGCCGACTTGTCGAGGGATCCACCGTCACGGTGGACGCCACCAGGGGCGTGGTCTACGACGGTTCCGTATCACTTTCCTCGGATCAGGACAAGCACTCTCCCGTCGCCCCTGCCGCAGCCTCGGGCTACAGTCGGGACATGGTCTACGATCTTGCTCCTGTAACAGGCACAAAGATATACATGAACCTGGGAGATTCCTCGATCGTGGACAAGTATAAAAACCTCCCCTTCGATGGAATAGGGCTCATGAGGACCGAGTTTATCTTTAACAGCCTCGGCGTCCATCCGATGTACCTGGTCAGAAACGGCGAGGGACAGAGGCTTGTCGATGAGATGTCCGAGTCCATAACCACAGTGGCACAGGCTGTCTATCCCAGGCCGGTGGTTGTTCGCCTCAGCGACTTCAGGACCAACGAGTTCAGGGGCCTCAAGGGAGGGGCTGAGGTAGAGCCTGAGGAGAATAACCCCATGATAGGCTGGAGAGGGGTCTCTCGCTACATATCCAAGGAATACGAAGAGGGCTTTAGGCTTGAGTGTCAGGCGATAAAGAAGGTTCGAGACGAGTTCGGCCTCATAAACGTGTGGGTGATGCTCCCCTTCGTCAGAACCACCTGGGAGCTGGAGCAGGTTAAGGAGATCATGGCCTCCGAGGGACTGATCCGCAACAAGTCCTTCAAGCTCTGGATCATGGCGGAGGTCCCTGCCGTGGTGTTTGCGGCCGACGAGTTTGCACAGATGGTGGACGGCTTCAGCATAGGGAGCAACGACCTAACCCAGCTTGTCATGGGGGTGGACCGTGACTCGGGCATACTCAACACCATGGGCTACTTCGACGAGAGAAACATATCGGTCACAAGGGCCATAGAGACCCTTGTGAAGGCCGCCCACAGACACGGCATAACCTGCTCCATCTGCGGACAGGGGCCGTCTCTCTACCCCGACTTTGCCGAGTTCCTTGTCAAGTGCGGCATAGACAGTATGAGCGTCAATCCCGACACCGTGGCCTACACCAGAAAGCTTGTCGCAGGTGTGGAACAGCGTCTTATACTTAACGGTATAAGGGGCCTGAACAGGGATAATTAACGATAAAAAGGCGAGAGGCGGCGACGTCTCCCGCCTTTTTCTGTATATTTAGGTTGACAACTCCGTCGGTGAAGGTACAATGTCGGACGTTTCCCATATTTCCGAGCGAGGAATTGATGCCGTTGTTTAGAACGTTGCACGACATAGAGAGAAGATACCTGAACATGGAGGCACAGACCATGGTCTATCGATACCTGGCCTGTGTCGACGTCCCCAGGGAAGTGGTGGAAAAGGCCATAGACGAGGCTATATCCTTTGGCAGATCCCAGCGTAAGCCCGTGGACGCCGAGATATTCAGCGCCCTGGTGGACACTTTTTTTCTGGATAAATACTACGGACCTGAGTTGGCACTGCGCCACAGCGATAATTACCCGACCTGGATATGCTGATGAAGAAGGAGGCCGGACATGGCTAAAGAGAAAAAAGAACCTAAAAAGCCCCGTTCCTCCTCAGGAGGGACTTTGGTGGTGGTTGAGTCTCCAACTAAGGCCAAGACTCTCACAAAAATTCTGGGGCCCGGCTATACGGTAAAGGCCAGCGTCGGCCATATCGTGGACCTCCCGAAAAGCAGGCTGGCCATAGACGTTGACGCCGGATTTCAGCCCGAATACATACTCGTAAAGGGCAAGGCCAAGATAAAAAAAGAGCTCCAATCCCTGGCCTCCAAGAGCGAAAGGGTCCTCCTCGCCTCCGACCCTGACAGAGAGGGAGAGGCCATCGCCTGGCACCTTGCGGGATTGCTTGGGATAGACCCCAACAGCTCCTGTCGGGTGCTTTTTCACCAGATAACCAAGGACGCGGTTCTACAGGCGATGGACGAGCCAACTCCAATAGACATGGATAAGGTGGACGCCCAGCAGGCGCGACGGGTGTTGGATAGGCTCGTTGGCTATACCTTAAGCCCACTTCTGTGGAAGAAGATAAGGTATGGACTCTCCGCCGGTAGGGTGCAGTCCGTCGCCCTTACCATCCTCTGCGAAAGGGAAAAGGAGATAGAGAAATTCGAGCCTCAGCCCTACTGGGCAGTTGAGGTCAAAGCCTCCTCCGACGACGACCGCCGCTACTGCCTCAAGGTGGAGAAGCGAGGCGGCAAGTCCCTCATGGTAAAGGGCAAACCGCTCAAGATAGACTCTCAGGAGATGGCCCAAGACATATACGACACGGTTCACAGAGAGGGAGTTAGAGTCACCTCCTTCATGACCAGAGAAGGTCGACGGAAGGCCCCCGCTCCCCTCAAGACCAGCACTCTCCAACAGGAGGCTGCTAGGAGGTTGGGCTACTCCCCCAGGCGAACCATGAGGGTCGCCCAATCCCTGTTCGAAGGCGTCAACGTTCCAGGAAGGGGCCTCACCGGGCTTATCACCTACATGAGAACCGACAGCCTCAGACTAGCTCCCGAGGCGATCTCCACCATAAGGTCCACCGTGGTCTCCCTATGGGGGGAGAGCTACCTACCGGATAAGCCCAACGTATTCTCCTCCGTGGGAAGGTCCCAAGATGCCCACGAGGCCATAAGGCCCACCGATCCAACCCTCAGGCCTGAGGACCTGAAAAACGTCCTATCTCCTGAGCAGCATAGGCTCTACGACCTGATCTGGAAGAGGACCGTCGCGTCCCAGATGGCCCCAGCCAGGATAGACAACACCGTGGTTGAGGCTGAGTCAGGCCAATATGGATTGAGGCAAAAAGGGGCGGTCGTTCGCTTCGACGGATGGGGAAAGGTCTGGCCTATCGACTCCAAAGACGACCTCATATCTCCCGCGGTAGAGGGCGAATCGCTGGCTGTAGATGACGTCGTCATGGACAGAAAGGAGACCAAGCCGCCAGCGAGGTTCTCCGAGGCCAGCCTTATAAAGACCCTCGAGGACGAGGGAGTTGGCCGTCCTTCAACCTACGCCTCCATAGTCGAGACCCTCTACGACAGGGCCTACGTCGAGAAGGACGACGATAAACACCTGGTTCCTACCGCCCTGGGCAGGACCGTGGATGACTTTCTGCTGTCCCACTTCAGCGTGGACAGCGTGTCTCCTATAGTGAACACCGGTTTTACCGCCACCATGGAGGAGTCCCTGGACGAGGTCGAGGAAAGCAAGAAAGAGTGGGTCAAGGTGGTTTCCCTCTTCTGGGAGCCCTTTACCCACGCCATAGAGGAGGCAGAAAAAGCCCCCAAGGTTCCGCCTCCCCCTCCTGAGCCGATCGGAGAGAGCTGTCCCGAGTGTGGGAAGGATCTGGTAAAAAAGAGAGGCCGTTTCGGTGAGTTCATAGCCTGCTCTGGATATCCAGACTGTCGCTACACCAGGGCGATCCTCAAAAAGATAGGCGTCCCCTGCCCTAAATGCGGCCAGGATCAGGGAGGGGAGATAGTCCAGAGGAAGAGCAAAAAGGGAAGGGTCTTCTACGGTTGCTCCAGATACCCCGATTGCGACTACGTATCCTGGAACAAACCCGCCTCCCATAAGTGCCCCGAATGCGGTGGTGACATGGAGTTCAAAGGTCGTTCAAAGACCCCCGTATGCGCCTCCTGTGGGCACAAGGGGGTCGAATGATGGTTAAAGTTACGGTTATAGGAGCAGGTCTGGCTGGCAGCGAGGCAGCCTGGCAGTTGGCCCAAAGGGGCATACCGGTTAACCTGGTCGAGATGAGGCCACAAAAGAGATCCCCGGCCCACCACACCGATTTTTTCGCCGAGCTCGTCTGCAGCAACTCGCTGGGAGGCGACACCGAGACCACCCCCGGGGGAATACTGAAAAGGGAGCTCCGTAGGCTTGGCAGCCTGATAATGGACTGCGCCGATAGAGCCTCGGTCCCGGCAGGGAAGGCACTCGCCGTGGACAGAGAGGGCTTTGCCCGCACCGTTACGGAAAAGATAAAAGGACATCCCCTCATAGACGTCGTCGTCGATGAGGTTGAAGCCATCCCGAGCGATGGGCCGGTCATAATGGCCACCGGCCCTCTCACATCGGAGGCTTTGGCCTCCGATCTCGGCAGGGTTACTGGCCAGGAGTCGCTGTTTTTCTACGATGCCGCCGCACCCTTGGTCCTATCGGACACCATCGACATGTCCGTGGCCTATCGCAAGGATAGGTACTCGGAGGAGGGCGGTGGAGACTACATAAACTGTCCCATGACAGAAGAGCAATATCTCGTTTTTTACCAGGCGTTGATATCGGCGGAAAGGGCCCCTAGACACGACTTCGAGGCAAAAATACCCTATTTCGAGAGCTGCATGCCGGTAGAGGCACTTGCGGACAGGGGAGTACAGACCCTTTGCTTTGGCCCTTTAAAGCCGGTTGGGCTGGAACATCCGGACACGGGGCAGAGGCCCTTCGCCGTGGTTCAGCTTCGCCAGGATAACTCGGACGGAACGGTGTACAACCTGGTCGGATTTCAGACCAACCTTCGCTGGGGAGAGCAGGAGAGGGTTTTCAGGCTCATACCAGGATTGGAGAACGTCGAGTTCGTCCGAAAAGGTGTCATGCACAGAAATATCTACGTCAACGCCCCAGAGGTGCTGGATCGATCGCTTAGGGTCAAGGGAACCGACAACCTTAGGTTAGCCGGTCAGATAACAGGGGTTGAGGGCTACGTCGAAAGCGTTGCGATGGGGATGGTTTC
>JAQUTB010000100.1 GCA_028709985.1 Dethiosulfovibrio sp. | reverse complement strand
CAAAGACGCTCTTGGCATCGGCCAGGGACTGAAAAACTAGCTCTGTCGGTGTCCACGAACGGGGTCTCGCTTTAAGGGGGCCCCATTCTTATTGCAAAAGGAGAAAGGACGAAGTCGAGAATGACCATGTTCCATCACTCAATAGCCGTCCTAGTAGTTATAGCGGCGGTTTTCGCCCTGGCCAAACGGATGAAGGTAACCACCGAGCTTTCAATGTTCCTTGGTGCCTTGTTTGGAGCCTTGGCCCATATGTTGTTGCCTAAAGGTGTGGACCCAAGGTCCTCTATAGGCATAGCGGAACTCCTTCGACACGTCGTCGAGGGTGCTTTCACCTACTACGATGTGTGCCTCATATTCATGAGTGCCACGTTCTTCATGGCCCTATTTAAAGAGGCTGGCGGGGTAGCTTTCATAGTTCGTAAGATAGTCCGGTCCTTCGCTAGCCACAGAATTATCTGTCTGCTCCTCCTCACTGTGGTGATGTTGGTGCCAGGCGCCATCACCGGATCTGGAGCCACCACCGTGTTGACGGTAGGCGCTCTGGTAGGTTCTGTTTTGGCTGCCATGGGCGTGCCTGAGACCAAAAGGGTTGCCCTCATATTCATGCTGGCAGCAATGAGCGCTGCTGCGCCCCCTATCAACCTCTGGGCGATGATGGCGGCAGCGGGAGCCAACATGCCCTACGTCGGCTTTGCCAAGCCCCTCATGATATTGTCCGTGACCGGAGCCCTCTTCTCCACCTTCTATCTGGCGGGCAGGGGCGAGAAGGTCGACACGGAGAAAGCCCTGTCTGAGCTTCCTGTACCACCCGAGGGCTGGAACTGGCTCAAGGCGGCTCTTCCCTTCGTGACGTTGGTTTCTTTGGTCCTTGCAGGGAGAATCTGGCCCTATTCCTTCCCCACGGTAGGACTGCCCCTCATATTCATGATCTGTGCCGGTGTGACGGTTCTGCTCAGCCCGGTTAAGCTAAAAATAATGGATATCGCCACTGACACGGTGAAGAACCTCCTGGGATTGGTAGGCATCATGGTTGTGGTCGGTTCTCTGATACAGGTCATGGCCCTTAGCGGATCCAGGGGGCTCATATCCTTGGCCGTCGTGACCCTGCCTATGACGGTACTCTTTGCAACCCTTTGGATAATTCTTCCTCTCGCAGAGGGATTGGTTCAGTATGCGGTTGCTCCTCTCATAGGGGTGCCCCTGATAATGCTCTTCAACATGAAGGGCCTTGATCCTATCATCTCCCTCTCTGCCTGGGCCGTCATCTGGCCCCTGGGAGACTGTCTGCCACCTACGGCGGTCGTCGGCAGGGCCACGGTGATGGAGATGGGCTATAAGGGCCGTTACTTTGGGGAATTCGTCAAGGCCTGTATAGTTCCCTCTCTTTTCATAGCCTTGCTGTGTACCCTGTTCCTCATATACAGCAAGAACCTGGCTTTCCTTGGAGGTTAGATCTATGAATCTCGTTGCGATGAATAACGTAGTGATGGTGCTTTATTATCTGATAAGTGCCTTCTTCCTGATCGCCGTCGTCAGAAACTTTGTGAAAACCAAGGATCCTCAGGAGGCGGTGCTCTTCAGCATCGTTATGATACCCTTTGTCCTGCGGATACTAAGGCTTAAGTAGGGGGGTGGCGGTATTATGAACCTTAAATCTGTGAAATTAGCCGCCCTTTTGGTCGCTGGTGGCCTGGTGGCTCTGGCCGGATCGATGTTCAGGGAACATCGTCTCTTTCAGGAGCCTACCGTCGCAGGACCAGGGGTAACGGAGGTAAAGAAACTCAGCGACTTTAGCCCAGTTGTAGCTGGGACGGTAAACGACTGTAACGTCTACATCCTTGACAGCGGAGTTCCTGGGGGAACCGCGTTCCTCATTGGAGGAACCCATCCAGAGGAGCCGGCCAGCAACCTCAGCTCCCAGCTTTTCGTCGAAAACGCTGTAGTTAAGCAGGGAAGGCTCATCGTGGTCAATAGGGCCAACACCAGCGCTTCTCAAATAACCAGAAACGGAGAGGCCTATCCTCGGTTCTACAGCGTTCAGACCCCCTGGGGGGAGAAGGTATGGCGTATGGGGGACCGTTGCACCAACGCCCTCGACTCCTGGCCAGATCCAGAGGTGTACGTCCACTATCCCAGCGGGCAGAACCTGGCCTACATGGACATCAGAAATTTTAACAGGACCTGGCCAGGCAGACAGGATGGTCTCATAACCGAGAGGACCAACTTCGCCATGATGGAGATGATCCGCAACGAGAAGGTGGACATCGTCCTTGACTACCACGAGGCAGAGTTGGAGTACCCTGTGGAGAACACCATAGTCACCCATGAAAAGGGGCAGGCAGTTGCTGCCATGACCTCTATGATGCTGACCTCCGCGGTTTTCCCCATCCCCATCGGGATGGAGTTCTCGCCGACCGCCCTTCACGGGCTGTCCCACAGGGAGATAGGCGACCACAGCGACGCCATGTCTCTTTTGGCCGAGGTAGCTGAGCCGATGCTCGACCGCATCAGAGGCATAACCGACGAGCAGCTCCTGATGAGCGGCAAGGATCGCTTCGTCATGAAGGCCGGGGAGCACAAGCTTCTCTACGCGCCTATAGACGAGAACGGTTGGCCCATAGACATCAGGGTCGGTCGTCACGTAACCACCTTCATGACCGCTCTGGATGTCTTCAACCAGATCGATCCAAGTAAAGCGGTAGTTATATCCGGCGTCCCGTCCTACCAGGAGATGGTGGACAACGGCATAGGGGCTTATTTCAAGGACCCCAAGTCGGCACCGTCCGACAGGGTCTTTATGGACTGACGAAAAGCCTAAAAAAAGGGACAGGGTATATACCCTGTCCCTTTTTTTAACAGTTATTTGTCAGTGACCTCGGAAATTGTTATAATCGAGAACAGTTGGATAAATCGGACGATTTGCCGTATATATTTATCTGATCTCAGGAGGTGGAAGGATGAGCGAGATCATGACCATAGAGGAACTGGCTACCTACCTCAAAATCTCCAAGTCCAGTATGTACAAGCTTTGTCAGGAGGGCAGAATCCCAGGCAATAAGGTAGGTCGACACTGGCGATTCCAGAGGGAGGTCATAGACCGCTGGATGTCCGATAACTCGGTAAGGTCCAATTTGGGTTCCATCTCAATGAAGGATCTCAGGGCCATCGTAGATGAGGCGATAAGCGTCAGCGGAAAGGGCCAGCTCTTGGGAGACGACGTCCTTGAGAGAATAGTGGGGGACGTTATAGGAGGGGTGGACGAATGAAAGCTAGTTTTAACTCCTCAAAAGAGAAGCTCATAGAGGCGGCCACTTCGGCTATGGGCAGGGCTTGGTGTCCATACAGCAAATTTGCCGTAGGAGCCGCCATATTGATGTCCGACGGCGAGATAATCACAGGATGTAACGTCGAAAACTCCTCCTTTGGTCTCACCAACTGCGCGGAGAGGACCGCTGTTTTCTCCGCCATCTCCAGAGGATATGGAAGGGGCGACTTTATCGGGATAGTCGTCAGAGCCGGAGGAAACCGAGCTAGCTCCCCCTGTGGGGCCTGTCGCCAGGTTTTGTCCGAGTTTTTTGACCCAGAGGCTCCGGTGCTGGCCGTCTGCGATAAGGATCATCAAATGACCTGGACCGTAAAGGAGCTGCTGCCAGATGGTTTCAGACTTTGAGGGCTCCCTGATCGGAAATGGTTCTCCCGTCTCCCTCGAGAGCCTATCCATAACGGTCCTGGCGGAGGATACGGTTCTCTACGAGACCCCATTTTTAGGTCAGCATGGCATCTCCCTCTATCTGGAGACCCTGAGGGACGGCGAGGTATATCACGTCCTGATGGACGTGGGACAAAACCCTCTGGCCCTGGTCAACAACATGGAGGAGCTGGAGATAGACCTGGACGATCTGGACGCCGTCGTATTGACCACTGTCATTACGATCACACCAAGGGAATAGCCCAGATACTGGAGGCCTCCTCCAGGTCCGACATTCCGGTTATAGCCCACCCCTCCATCTTTCGACCTCACTACGTAACGGAGCCTGAGTGGAAACACATAGGCATGTCTCCGGAGGACTCGGCCAAGAGGATAGAGGACGCAGGGGGAAAGCTTGTTCTCACCTCCGATCCTATGTCGGTAATTCCGGGCCTTTTTGTCTCGGGACAGATCCCCCGAAAGAACAAAATAGAGCTACCTCCAAAGGGACTCTTCTCCTCCGTGGGGGGGATGGCGGTTCCTGACAGGATGGAGGATGACATCTCCCTCTACGCCCTGATCGAGGGGGTCGGGGTTGTGGTGCTGACCGGATGTGCCCACGCTGGGATAATAAACATCCTGGACCATGGAGCGTCCCTTTTCCCTGACATGCCATTGGAGGGCATCGTCGGAGGGTTACACCTCATAGAGGCGGAGCCGGAAGTGATCCAGTGGACCGCTGAGGCTTTGGGTGAGAGGGACCCCAGCTGGATCGGGGCGGGGCACTGCACCGGTTTCGGAGGTCAGATGGCCCTAGCGGCTATCCTTCAGGAAAAGTTCTTCCCCCTCAGGACCGGACTGATGATCCACGTGGACGAGGACGGTATGGAGCTTGAATCGGTGGTCGACGTTCGCTTCTAGTGATATAATGATAAAGAAAATCGATATCGTTGTATTGGAGGCGATTTTATGTACGCAGTAGCGTCAAGCGGTGAAGGACCGGAGGCCCTGGTGGCGGATCGTTTCGGTCGTGCCGAATATTTTTCAATCTTCGACGGTGAGGGCAACTATCTCAGGTCGATCAGAAACGACACCTCGGCCATGGCTCACGGGGCTGGCGGTCAGGCAGTGGCTGCGGTGGCCTCCGAGGGAGTTAAGGCCATAATAGGGCCTCAGTTTGGGCCTAACGCAGAGTCCGCCATGAAGGGCGGCGGTCTTTCCGCCTTCGTGGCGTCTGGCTGTACCGTCTCGAAGGCGGTCGCTGACTGTATCGCAGGAAATCTTAAAAAGGTGTTGTAGATAAAACAGGCCCGGTCCAATTGGACCGGGCCTGTTTTATCTAAAGGGCGATCAGCCTGTCTATTTCCTCCCATATCCTCTCGATATGGGGCCTCATAGGCTCGATAGGTATGACGCTGGACGCCACAGCCTTAGGTATCTCTCTGGAAAATGGGATCTCTCCCAGGATAGGAACGTTCATCTCCGCACAGGCGACTCTGACGTCGGGGGCCATGTCGGTCACGTCGCTTTTATTGAGGACCACCGCCATAGGGACTCCCAGTCCAGACGTCAGCTGGTGGAGCCTTCTCAGGTCGTGGAGACCAGACCTTGTCGGCTCGGTTACGGCGAGGGCCAAAGATGCTCCTGTCAAAGCAGCTATCGCAGGACAGGCTATTCCCGGAGGTCCGTCAACTATGACGGTCCCAAGCCCCAGTCTCTCAGCCTCCTGTTTTGCCGCCCTCTTCACCGTGGTCACCAGCATCCCGCTGTTTTCCCCTCCTGGGAAAAGCCTGGCATACACCACAGGTCCGAGGTGGCTTTTACCCTTGAACCACCGCCCCTGCTGTCTGGGAACCATGGAGATTGCCTCAGTGGGACAGACCATCACGCAGGCTCCGCATCCCTCGCACCCGGTGGACGCCACCGAAGCCTTGCCGTTTTCGACCTTTATAGCGTCGAAACGACAGTGCTCCTCGCATCTGCCGCATCCGATACAGGAGTCCTCGTTCACCTGTGCGCCGTCCATCCCCATGAACTTTATCTCCTCCTGCTCCTGAGGTGGAATAAGGATCCATAGGTCCGGTGCGTCCACGTCCGCATCGCATAGGGCGACCCCGCTTTTGGCCGCCATCATCGCCAGCGCCGCTGTTACCGACGTCTTTCCCGTTCCTCCTTTGCCGCTCACGACCACGATCTCTCTCAAAGGATAACACCTCTCTCCCTGAGTGACATCACGATACCGTCTATATGTTCCCTCCACAGAGGCGATTTTAGGTATATGTTCTCGCCCTTGCCGTACAGCTGGGCGACCTCTCTGGAGAAGGGAATTCTTGACAGGACGTCCACTCCAAAGTGCCGGCACATGTCCTCCGGGTCCGACCCTCCTAGGTCGGACCTGTTGACTATAACCCCGGCGGGACGTCCTAGGTCGGAGACGACCTCCAGTGCCAGCTCCAGGTCCGCCATCCCAAAGGGCGTTCCCTCCGTGACGAGGAGAACGTAATCCGATCGGCCAACTGCCTCAACCATAGAGCAGGACGTGCCAGGAGGGCAGTCAACTATCTTGAGGATTGAGCCCTCTTTTGCCCTCTCTATAACCGAACGTATCACAGGGACTGGATTGGGACAGCCGACGTTCAACTTCCCCTCCAAAAACCTTATGTTATCCCGTCGGTCCTCCGAGATGACTCCGATGACGTTTGGGACCTCCGTTATGGCCCCACTTGGACATACCATGGAACATACCCCACATCCGTGGCACAGCCCCTTGTTTACCGTAGGAAGAAGTTTCCCAAACTGTACTATAGCGTTGAAATTACAGGCCTTGGCGCACTTGCCACACCTG
>JAQUTB010000099.1 GCA_028709985.1 Dethiosulfovibrio sp. | reverse complement strand
GATATGGCCTCGGGCCAAGGATCCCGGGAAGAGGAAAACCTCTGGGAGCCCTATCTGTCGATGCTGAAGGAGAAGATCGTCCTTGGACCTAGAAAACTCAAGGTCGTGGCAGACGCCGCCAACGGCACAGCGGCTCTGAAGATAGTCCCATTTCTGGAGAGCCTGGGATGCGAGGTCGTTCCTCTCTACTGCGAGCCCGACGGGACCTTCCCCAACCATCATCCAGACCCCCAAAAAAGGGCCAACATGCAGGACCTGATCGCCAAGGTCAGGGAACACAAGGCGAACGTCGGATTCGGTTTCGACGGCGACGCAGACCGGATAGGCGTAGTCGACGACGCAGGAGAGATAGTTTGGGGGGACATCCTCATGGCCCTCTACTGGAGGGAGATCCTCCCAAAAAATCCGGGAGCGACGGCGATAATAGAGGTCAAGTGCTCTCAGGCCCTGGAGGACGAGGTCAGAAAGCTAGGAGGGGTTCCACACTACTACAAAGCTGGACATTCCCTCATAAAGGCTGAGATGAAGAGGATCAACGCCCTCTTCGCCGGAGAATATTCTGGGCATATTTTCTTCGCCGACGAATATTACGGCTTCGACGACTCGTTCTACGCCGCAGGTAGATTGCTTCGTATCCTATCCAACAGCGACCTCGCCCTCTCCCAGATGCTGTCGGACATGCCGGTGTACTATCACACCGAGGAGATAAGGGTGGACTGCCCGGACGAGAAAAAGTTCGAGGTCATGGAGAGCATCACTACCAAGGCCCTTAGAGAGTACGAGGCCATCACAGTGGACGGCCTCAGGATAGTCTACCCAGATGGCAAGGGATGGGGCCTAATAAGGGCCTCCAACACCCAGCCTGTTTTGGCTACCAGGTGCGAGGGAAGGACCAAAGAGGACCTAGCCTTCATATCGGAGGACATCAGACAGAGGATACTGGACGCAGGGCTGCCCGATTTTCAGTGGACTTACTGATACGGCCCTAAAACCAAAATGGGGATCCCTAAGGGGGTCCCTATTTTAGTGCCTCACGATAAAAACGCGCCAGGTTTCCACCCATGACCATAGCAGCCTCGTCGTCAGAATATCCTCTCATAAGCAGCTCTGCGGTCAGGTCCGAGAGGTGGCTGTAACCGGATATACAGTCATAGCTGGAGCTTCCCGAATTGACCCGAAACATATCGCAAAAATCAAAGCCAAACCCCACGTGCTCTATTCCGACCAATTTTTTTATGTGATCGACGTGATCGGCCAGATGTTTGGCCGTCACTGGGCCAACCTTGGCCTCGTCGGCTACGAAAGTGCTACAGCTGTTCATCCCCATCACGCCACCCCTTTGGGCCAAAGACATGATATGGTCGTCGGTCAGGTTTCTCATCGTACCCATCAGAGAACGGCAGTTTGAGTGAGACGCTATAAAAGGACCGTCGTAGAAGTCCAGGACGTCCTGAAAGCCTTCGTCGTTGAGGTGACTGACGTCCAGGAACATCCCGAGAGAGGCTATCTCGTCCAGAACCTTAACCCCAAAATCGGTGAGGCCTCCCTTCCTCCCCTCTCGCCTCTCGGAGAAGAAGCAACCGTCTCCGGCGTAGTTTCTGCGACTCCACACCAACCCCACGCCTCTGACACCCAGCTCGTAGAAGATCCTCAAAAGCCCTATATCGTTGGAGATAGGCTCAACCCCCTCGAAGGACAGGATGACCGCCAACTTGCCTTGCTCCTTCGCCAATTCGACGTCGCTCCAGGTCCTGCATAGGGCCAGTTTGTCACCGGACTCGTCTATCTCTCGGTGGAGAGCCCCTATCTGATCCAGGGCTCTTCGAAGAGCCATATCCGGCACGAAGCTATCGCTTACGAACAGCGAAGACACGACCAAGTCCAGCCCCGCCTTTTTCATGGACGGAAGATGGTCCTCCTCTATGACACGACGTCTGCCCTTCTCCCTCTTGTCCAGAACGTCCATCAGAAGATCGAAGTGTGCGTCCACAACCAGATTGAAATCATGAAGCCTAACTGCCCTTTCCGTACATTCATCCCTTTTCTTCAACTTAGGCATCCCCCAGTTTGCCCCGGCTGGGCTAATATGGGTAGGATTATAACATCACAAAAAAAAGCGAGGAGGATCAAAAGATCCTCCTCCGATGAACTATATCAGGTAGCCTTGCAACTCAGTAGATACTTCCGTTACCTAAACCCAGTGCGGTCCTGCTGCGGTTACGGTGGTATGCTTTTTCGATGGACCTCACCCCTCTCGAAAGGAAGAAGGCCGGGACGCCCTGTTGCGTCTCCATATCTCTCAATCGCATCAACCTTTGCAGTTACTTCAAGTTACACCGACAAACCTTACTGGTTACTGGTTACTGGTTACTGGTTACTGGTTACTGGTTACTGGTTACTGGTTACTGGTTACTGGTTACTGGTTACTGGTTACTGGTTACTGGTTACTGGTTACTCCCACCCCGACTGTTTCCTATTCTGAGCATCCCGGCCCAATGGAGGGTTTTGTATCTCTCGGGGAAGGTGTTTCAACCACTCCCTCCGTCTGAGCCCATTCTACAACCGTATGGCCCATAAGCCAAACATGGATAAGAGCGATAACATCAAAATAAAGCGCATAAACTTGATTTACCTAGCTAAATCAAGTGTTTTTATAGGTTATCTCCGCTTTGCAAAATCGGTCCTTGCAATAATATGGGTTCTGCTATATCATTCTGGACTAGTGTCCTTCAGTTGATGGACCTCAAATTCTATAAACAGGAGGTAATTCAAGAATGGACATCGCCGTTCAAGTGCGGGGCCTCCATAAATCCTTCGGAGAACTACAGGTCTTAAAGGGAGTATCCCTGGACATCCCAAATGGAGAGGTCGTCTCCATAATAGGACCAAGTGGATCGGGGAAGAGCACATTGGCGAGATGCGTCTGTAATCTCGAGGACATAGACCAAGGTGAGATAGCTCTCTACGGCAGAAGGGCCGACAAGGGAGGCATGTCCAACAAAGAACAGTCGCAGCTGGTGGGGATGATCTTCCAGCAGTTCAACCTGTTCCCCCACCTGTCGGTGCTGGACAACATAATCCTGTCCCCAATGAAGGTACGTGGGATCGCCAGAGAACAGGCGATCAGCAAGGCAGCTGAGCTATTGGACAGGGTCGGACTTTCGGAAAAGATAGATTCTAGACCCAACGAGCTCTCGGGAGGTCAGCAACAGAGGGTGGCCATCGCCAGGGCTCTGGCTATGGAGCCCAGGATAATGGTCTTCGACGAGCCGACCAGCGCCCTGGATCCGGAGCTTGTGGGAGAGGTCCTTGAGGTAATAGCCGAACTTGCCGGAAGCGGCATGACGATGATGATTATAACCCATGAGATGTCCTTTGCCAAAGACGTGTCCAACAGGGTCGTCTTCATGGCTGACGGCGCTATCCTGGAGCAGGGGCCACCGGAGCAGGTCCTGGAGAGGCCCCAAGAGGAGAGGACAAGGACGTTTCTACAGAGGATGTTACCACACCACACGAACGTCAAGGGAGCTGAGATCTAGATGTCGCTGGATTTTTCCGTAATATCGCCTTATATTCCGATGATACTCACAGGGGCCTGGTTCACCGTCAAGGCATCTCTGTGCAGCGTAGCGTTAGGATCTCTCTTCGGCCTTCTCGTGGGGGCTTTAAGGGTGCTGCCCATAGCCCCTATAAGGTGGATCGCCGCCGCCTATATATACGTGATAAGGGGGACGCCCCTTTTAATTCAACTTTTTCTCATATACTTTGGACTTCCTTCTTTGGGGATAAACCTCAACGCCTTTACAGCCGGTATAATCGGCCTATCGATCAACTCCTCCGGCTACGTAGGGGAAATAGTCAGGGGAGGGATAGAGGCTGTCCCGAAAGGGCAATGGGAGGCCTCCAGGGTGCTAGGCCTATCGTACGTGCAGTCGATGAGGAACATTATACTGCCTCAGGCGATCAGGAATATGCTCCCCGCTATCGGCAACGAGTTCGTCACTTTGATAAAGGAGTCCTCCCTCCTGTCGACACTGGCGATAACCGAGCTTACCATGGCAGGACAGCAGGTGAGAAGCGTTACCTACGCGTCTTTCGAGACCTTTATCGCGGTGGGGCTGGTCTATCTGTGCCTCACCAGCTCCACAAGCCTGGCTCTTCAGCTCATAGAGCGAAGGTGGCAGACGAGATAGGAAAAAGCCAGCCCACGGAACGAGACCGTGGGCTGGCTTTATTTTACGTCTATGGGCTCCTCCACGGAAAACGGGAGCCTGTATCGCTCCATCTCCCTCACAGCTTCAAGGGCATCGAGGAATCCCCACGAGAGTATCACTATTTCCTGAGGGCGGAGTCCCCTCCTGTCCTTCATCTCCTCCCATATGGGAAAAGAGAAGTACATCCACACCGAGACGGAGACCTCCCCGAAGGGCCTTTGGCCCTCGAACCTCACCAGATATCCCGAGTCACCTCTGAAAACCACTGAGCCGCTCTTCTCCAGGTTCATCCTCCTGAGTTGCTCTGGCTTGAACAAAAGGGCCTCCAGCTCCTCGATGCCCTTGTTGCCCGGCAGGTCGCCGACGGAGACCCACATCTTGGGAATCACAGATTCATCGCCAAAGGTATTCAGTCCTCGCCTGACCCATACCTTTATCCTTCCCACCATGGAGTAATCCCCCAGGACAAGGGCCTTTCTTATTCCCCAATAGACCAGCCTCAGGTTTCCGAGATCTCCCAGACGAGACAGAAAGACCTCCTCGTCCTCCCATTGCGGTTGGGACATGAAATCAGGCTGATCCCCGTAGAAGTCCTCCAATACGGACATCGTCTCTCTGTGGCTCCCAGGAGGGGGGAGACGTCCTATAAGCTGGGAACGAAGCTCGGAGGTGATATCGGTGCTAACCGAGGCGGAAAAGCCGTCCGTGTCGATACGGAACGGTATGCCATCGTAGAGGAAAACCTCTTTCCACCCCGACGGATCCCCGTTTTTACCGCAGAGCCACATCTCGTAGGCTCCCTTATAGGCGACGCCGACCAGTATCCTGTTATAGGGCATCAACAGGGCCACAACAGGGTTTTCGACGGCGATATCGCCCAAGACTGCCTGGTCGGGCAGCCTGACTATATGCCCTTTGCTCATCAGTTCATAGACTATCATTCTGCCCACCTTCCTCTCTCCACTAGCATATCACCTATCTCAAAGCAGTTCAAACTAAGTCAAACTAGGGGCACGTAGATGGAACAGTCTTCCATCTTCTGTGCATCCAGAGCCATTCGCCGGGACACCTGAGGACCATTCGCTCCAGAGCGTCGTTCACAAGGTAGGCCAACTCCCCTATCCTTTCCCCTCTGGACCCCTCGCGTGGAGGACAGATGGGAGACTCAACGATAACCCTGTGACGAAAAGGGGTAATTCTCTCTATGGAGACAGGCACGATCGGGACATCGGCAAGAACCGATATGGAGGACGGCCCGCTGGGCATGGTACAGGGACGGCCCAAGAAGTGAACAGGTATCCCGAGAGGGCCTCCGTCCTGGTCGGCCACCAGTCCTATAAAACCGCCTCGCTGGGGCAAACGCACCATCTCCCTCAGTCCACCGGTCTCCTTCCTCAAGGTGGCGAGGCCGATCTTTCTGCGATAGAACTCCATCAGCTCCGCCAGCTCTCTGTCGTTGGGGTCTCTGACCGCGGCCTGAAGGGGATATCCGCTCTGACATAGCCACGCCGACAGCAGCTCCCAGTTTCCTCCGTGGCTAGCGAGGATGACGCATCCCTTGCCGGACCTGACCAGAGAATCCAGCATATCCTTGCCATCGACCTGTACCACCCACTCTATAGCCTTGGATGGGTCCTCTATGAGGGCCAGGTACTCTACAGTCATCCAGCTGAAGTGATCGTACATGGCTTTTAGCGTGGACTTATGCCATGATGGATCCTTATCGGGGAAAGAGAGCCTGAGGTTATCCAGTGCGACTGATTTCCTCGGCGAGACCATACCTAGGATCGTCCTTATAAACCTATACAGTATCCTTCCCCTGACCCCGGTGGAGGCGAAGGATCTTACCGCCTCCACCGATAATTGTTTAAGCTTCATTTAGAGGATCCCGTCACGGCTCTGTATATGGACCGGAGGGACTCAGCGGAAAGTTCTGGGGTAAAGTGCTCGGAAAGCCTGTGCCTCGCTGCAGCTGCTACGGTTCGCCCTATCTCGGCCGTCGCGGAGGGTCTGTCCTTAACGTATCCGTCAGCTCCCAACAGGTCGTCCAGAAGGGGGGACCAAGGGGCCCAGGTCGGAACACCGTAGAGCGCGGCAAAACCGGCCAAAACCGCGGCGGACAGGTCTACCCCCGGCAGGATAAGAAGCCTGGCCCTGCTCGCTAGGAGCCTAACTGCGTCACTCTCCTCCACTGTGCCACCGGACCCGGGAAGGGATCCGGTCTGATCAGAAAGCCTCACCAATGGCATCCCTATACCCTTTTGGAGCGCCTCCAACATAGCCCTATCGGGACGTGCAGAGGAAGGCGGAAAAACCACCAAAGCGAGTGGATCACCTTTATCCTCCCCAGGTCGTCCCCAGGATAGAT
>JAQUTB010000098.1 GCA_028709985.1 Dethiosulfovibrio sp. | reverse complement strand
CGGAAGGACCGCCCCCATCTGATGCCGTCCTCATGGTCGACGTCCTCGACGAGAACCTGGATCTCCTTGCCCACAAAGCTCCTCTGTCTATCCAGGGAGATTCCCTGTTGAAGCTCCATAAGCTCGGCGTATCTGGCGTCCTTTACCTCCTGAGGGACCTGACCTTCCATGGAGGCTGCCGGGGTACCTTCCTCGGCACAGTAGGTGAAAGCGCCCATCCGGTCGAATTGGACGTCCTCCACGAAGTCCAGAAGAGACTGGAACTTCTCCTCCGTCTCTCCGGGGAAGCCTACCATTAGGGTGGTCCTGAAGGCAAAGTCGGGGTAGAGCTCCCTCCCCTTGCGAAACAGCTCCCTTATGTGGGCCTCCGCAGGAGGTCGGTTCATGGCCCTCAGTATATCGTCGTCCACATGCTGAACCGGTACGTCAAGCCATGGCACTATCCTGGGGCTTTCCAACACCCTCCGCACGAGCCTCTCGTCGACCCTGGAGGGGTGGAGGTAGAAGAGCCTTATCCAGACGTCCTCCGGCAGATCGCCCTCCAACCTGTCCAAAAGCGTCTCCAGAGAGGGCCTGCCGTACAGGTCGAGGCCGTAGACGGTGAGATCCTGCCCGACGAGACAGAGCTCTTTGGCCCCCTCTTCGACCATCGCTACCGCCTCCCTCACCAATCCGTCGGCGTCTTTACTTTTAAGGGGCCCCCTTATCGATGGGATGGTGCAGAAGGAACAGCGAGTGTTACAACCCTCCCCGACCTTCAAGTATCTAGTCCATGGAGATGGGGATAGGATTTTTCTGCCATAGAAGTCGGACCCCAGCCCCATGGATTTAGCTAGTTTTTCCCAATCCTCCGCCTCAGCCCAGTAGTCCACCGACGGGAACTCCCTTTTAAGGTCCTCTCCGTAGCGGTTGACCATACATCCGACCACGGCTATGGCCTTTATGGCCCCCTGCTCCTTCATCCTCTCCAGGTCGAGTATAACGTCGATGCTCTCCTCCACAGCTGGCTGTATAAAGCCACAGGTGTTGACGACGACCACGTCTGCCTGTTGGACGTCATAGACCAATTTCCAACGGGAGAGATCCAACCACCCTGCCAGAAATTCGCTGTCGACCGAGTTCTTCGGACAGCCGAGGGTGATTATATGAAGGTTGTTCATTGTTTTGGCGCTGCCTTCACCGATCCGTCGGTCCCGTAAATAGTCCTAGCCACCTGACCGGGTGTCCCAGCGTATCCGACGTCCTTGCCGTCGACGAAGACCGACACAGCGGAGGGGTTGCCGAACACCACGTGGACGGGGCTGGACAGATCCATGGATGCCTCGGATCCCTTTTTAAGGGTCCCGGCGTAGTGGGTCTTGTTCCCAGACGTGGCCTTGAGCCAACAGTCACCCTTGGTCGCCTTTATGATCATCACAGCCGGGCCGGCCTTGACCTCCGCCACAGGCTCCTCCTCCGGCATCAAATCCTCCGATAAGGGAGCTTGAGCCCAAAGTGCCTCGGCGTCCTGGGCCGATATGGCGGAGTATTTACCGTCGGACGAATAGAGGAAATGGACCGGCCCAGGCCCTTCCTTGGAGGGATCTATCTCCGCTCCGTTCCAGGCGACCTTTAAGGTCTCGGGACGACCGTAGATGACGTGTATTCTGCCGGTGGCCTCGACCTTCATGTCCTGCCCTACCTTCAGGGTTCCTCCGAAGATTCTCTCTCCCTCCCTGGTTATCCTGACCCAGGAATCTTTGAGAGCCATCACGGACAGAACCGGCTTGCCCTCATCGCCAGAAGTGACGATCTCCGATAAATCTGGAACAGCTGCCACGACCGAACTATCCTGAGAGGCGGCAAGACGGGCAGCTTCAGCCGCCTCTGCCTCCAGTCGCTCATGCTCTTCTTTGGCCTTTTGCTCTTTGGCCTTTTGAGCCATCTCCATCTGCTCCTCCTGAATCCTCACGACCTCGGTTTTCAGGACATCCCTGTTGGACCATATATACCAGCCTGAGGCGGCTATAACCGCTAAGAGGAGCGCAAAAACTGTCTTTCTGGAGCCCTTTCTGAAGCCCTTAGTCGGTGGGGTAAAATCCCCAAGGGGAGGAGTCGCATCGAGATCGACCTTGGATGGACCATCCTTCAACAACCCGTCGTAATAGGGCCAAAGGTCTATCATGTCCAAAGACTCCAGATAGCATTTGACGAAACCCCTTTTATAGACGTTGCCGTGGAATCCCTCCATCGCCCCGGACTCTATTCCTATCAGGTAGGCCTGACGTATTTTTGTCTTATCGGCCATGTAGTCTATGGTCAGACCTTTGGCCTCCCTCTCCTCCTTTACGATAGCACCCAAGGACTGAAGGGACACCTCCCCGTGAATATCGTCCCTCTCGGATGCAGCAGAATCAAATTCATCAAAAGATTCTCTCATTTTAAGCTACCCTCCACAACTTTTTTACGTATATCCTCTACGGTCCTCCCTGGGTCTTCTGTTCCGAAGACAGCGCTGCCCATGACCACCACGTCAACTCCGCATCTAACCACGTCCAACACGTTGGAGGGGCCTATTCCGCCGTCCATCTCCACAAGAAAAGACAGCCCCCTGGCGGCCCTGACGCGGCACAGGTCGACGACCTTGGAGGTCACCTCTGGCAGGAAAGACTGCCCCCCGAAGCCCGGGTTGACAGACATTACAAGAACCATGTCAACCATATGGATGACCGGTAAAATCGACTCGACAGGGGTTCCTGGGTTGAGCACCACGCCGGGCCTTATCCCTCTCTCCTTGATCCTCCCCAGAACCCTGTGAATGTGAGGTGTGGCCTCGGCGTGAACGGTCAAAAAGTCCGGATCCGAGTCGATAAAGGGCTCTATAAAATCCTCCGGTGGCTGGACCATAAGGTGGACATCCAGGATTTCCTCCGGATATCTCTTCCTGAGGGCACGAACCAGGGACGATCCGTAGGAAAGGTTGGGAACGAAGTGTCCATCCATAACGTCCACGTGAAGCCAATCGTGCTTTTTACCCAAAGAGGCTATGCTCTCCGCCATGTTTAGCTGGTCTGCGGAAAGCAGGGAAGGGGCGACCAGAAAGGTCCTCCCGTCTAACGATATCTGTCTTGCCATACAAATTCTCCTCCAAGGTATATGGTTACAGCTGCCTCACCGTTATAGGGAGCGTCCAAAGAGATGTATTCACCGCCTGCGACCTCCTTATTGACTAACGCCTTAGCTCCGCTTTTGTCTATCATCTCGATCTTGAGGGTCAAGGGCTTTGTCAGAGGTGGAACCTGATATCTAACCTTAGCGGTCTTTCCCGAGACGACCGGCTTAGCAGGAGCTGGGGTCGAGACCGGCTGAGGCGCCGGAGTCTGCGCTACCTGGGGCTGCTCCTGCTGTGGGGGCTGAGATGAAGGCTGATTTTGGGGCTTGGGCTGAGTCTCTCCTGGTGTGACGACAACGACCCTGGCTCCACCGGTGGACTGCTGTACCGGCTTAGGCTGCTCCGGCACAGTCTGGGATCCCAGATCAGAAGCGGTCCCGGGGAGGGTCACCACGGGGGCCGAAGGAGGAACCGCGGCTGTAGCTGGGGCTCCAGCCTGTTTCATGGTGGATACCTTCACTGTTACTGCGGAGCCTGGACTGACCTTACTGCCAGCTTTTGGGGTCATGGAGATGGCCATTCCCGGGGGGGAGGACTGGGTGTAGACGTACTCCACCGATACGGACAGACCGCTCTCAGCCACCAGTTTTCTGGCCGACTCCTCGTCGTTTCCGAGGACGTCAGGCA
Source organism: Dethiosulfovibrio sp. (assembly GCA_028709985.1). Taxonomy (GTDB): domain Bacteria; phylum Synergistota; class Synergistia; order Synergistales; family Dethiosulfovibrionaceae; genus Dethiosulfovibrio. The sequence continues at coordinate 2,815 of JAQUTB010000098.1, read as the reverse complement.
CGGTTATGTGGCCGCGAACGTCCCTTTCCGGTCCCATGCTGACTAGGAGACTCACCGGTCTGGACCTGCTGACCATAACAGGAGCAGCGGGGTTTTGGGCTATTACCATACCGGCGGGCCTTTGGTTCTGGACCCTTATGACGTCACCTAGGACGAAGTCCATCTCGCTAAGCTTCGAGCTGGCCATTGAGAACTCCAGCCCCCGCAGATCTGGAAGGGCCTTTTTGTAGCCTCCCTTGCTGACCTTGAGTATGAGGATTTTTTCGGTTCGGATCTTTATCCCAGCCTGGGGCCATTGAGCTATAACGGTCCCCCTGGTCTCAAGTGAATCCTCCTGGTCTACCCTGACCCTCAGCCCCATTCGCTCCGCCATGGCGACCGCGTCCAACACGGAGGTTCCCACCATGGGAGGGACCACCACGGACTCTCCTCCCAGAAAGACGGTGTAGAACACTGTCCCAGCCGAGCCGAGAATAGCCAAAAGAACCAGTATAAGGCTTAGACGAACTACCTTTTTCAAACCATCACACCTCCTCAGTGCCTTACCGAAAGAAGGGCCATGTAGAAGCCGTCGGACCAGGGACTGTCGGGCCAAATATAATGCCCCCAGGGCCTGCCCCTTCTTCCTCTTGAGGATATCTCAGACGGAGGATCCAGCTCCAAAAGCCCGGGCCGCTCCGACATGACCTTGGCAACGACCTGTTCGTTTTCTTCCTTGAAAAGGCTGCATGTCCCGTAAAGGACCGTTCCGCCGGGAGCCACCATATCCACCGCTCTTTTGAGGAGCTTTACCTGGGTCGCGCTGTAATCGGCCAAGGCCTCCTGGGTAAACCTCCACTTAGCCTCGGGATGACGCCGCCAGGTCCCACTGCCGGAACAGGGGGCGTCAAGAATAACCGTATTCGGGGTCACTCTAGGATCCAGCTTCAGCCCATCGCCGCAGAAAAAGCTCACGTAGTCCGGGAAGCCCAACCTAGCCATCTCTCTCCTGGCAGCGTTTATTCTAGAATCGGACAGATCCCATCCCTCGACCGAGGAGCCGGGGTACATCTGTACGAGCTGACCGGTCTTTATGCCCCGTCCGGCGCACATGTCCAGAAATGGCCCTTTAGCCACTCCTCTTATGCTCTCCAGGAAAAACATGGACGACTCGCTCTGAGGGGTTATCTCGCCCGAATCGTAACCGGGCAGCGAAGTGGGGAGCGCCGTGCCGTCCAACCTGACCGAGAAGGGCAGGACCGATGAGGGATCGGCGTTGTAGCCGCCCTTAATCAATCCCTCCACTACGTCATCTCTGTTCACTCCAGGGGATACCCTTAGGGACAGGGAAATCGGCTGGGCCTGCAACTCCACCAACGCCCTGCCGTCCTCCCTTCCAAAACAGTTTTCCCATGCCCTTGCGACCCACAGGGGAGTGCCGGTTCTCATGGCCAAGTCGGCAAAGGCGGGGCTTCCCTCTATCTCGGCCAGGACCTTACCTCCCTCGTCCACTATGCGACGAAGGACGGCGTTGACAACCTTTCCACCATGCTCATCCCTTACTTTGGTCCACTCGACCAGGGCATTTACCAATACCTTGGGCTCGAAGGTCCTCAGCTCAAGGGCGCCGGCGGCGCCTACTAAGAGGGCATCCTTGACCGCGGGGGAGACTCCGCTACCGGTCTTTAGAAAACGCCCCACCACCTCACGCCAAAGGGACTCCCTACGGATGAGGGAATAGACCAAAGTAGCGGTAAGAGGTCTGTCCCTGTGGGAGACCCTGTCCGACACCTTCCTCAGGCTTTCGCTGGCGAAGGCCCCCCTTCTGACCTCCTGCCAAACCTCCAGCGCAGCCTCAATTCCCCTCATAGGCCTGGTCCCACCACGGGATTGACCGGAGCTTCCACCGGGCCTTCTATCTCCCTTTACAAAGCTTTTCCCACCGCTATCTGAAATCATCAAACTACCTCCGCCTCTATAACTCCTGCGTCCTCCTGGACGCTCACGTAGATCACACGGGACATCATAACCGAAAATCCCCCCATCCGCCTTATGCCCGACCTGGATTCTACGCCCGAAATCGACAGAGACCCCATTTTCCACTCCGTAGTCAGCCACCTCTGGATCGAGGGGGACAGAACGGGCCCCAAAATATGGGCCATCACCAGGGCTACCACAACGGAAAGAAGTCCAAAGTGACCGGAGATGACCGTCAGAACGATAAAGACACACGAGAGCAGAAGGTTGACCCCCAGCATGGTCGCGCCACACCTGGGATAGATCGCCAGATCCCTCCGGCCTGACTTCAAAAGCTCCAGCGCCTCCCTTGCGGCTCCCATCACGGACGAAGCGTCATCGAGGCCCTCCACCGAAAATCCCCCTCTGTCGACCGCCCCTGGCGAGCAGACATACCCACGGGAGATCAGGACGTTACAGGTGGCATGCTGTAGAGCGTGAACCCTCTTGACTTTACCGTCGCAGAATATGGACGTCAGATTTGACGGTTTGGCCATGATAGAGAAAAGAGCCCCACCAGCGACGCCAAGCGGGACCAGGACAAGCATCAGCAGTCCCACCGATATCAGCAAAGCCAGCCCGAGCCAGGGAACCAAAAACAACACTACCAAAAGCACTAAAAGAGGCATATTAGCCCCCCTCTCCATAACACGATAAAAGGTGGCCTCTCCAGAGGAGGGCCACCCTATCTTAGTATAGCCTGTACCGGATGAAAAGCGCTTTTCCAATCGGCCCTACTCGTCGCGCCCGAACATATTCCTCAGGACCAAAAGCCTTACCAGCTGGGCCGCCGCCATAACAGTGGCGGACACGTAGGTCC
>JAQUTB010000097.1:3834-6676 GCA_028709985.1 Dethiosulfovibrio sp. | reverse complement strand
TTGTGGTGGGGACTCCCGGAAGAACCATGGACCACATCCGCAGGGGGACCCTTAAGACACAGGACATACAGACGATCGTCCTGGACGAGGGCGATACCATGTTGGACATGGGATTCAGGGACGAGATAGAATCAATTTTGAGCTCCCTTCCGTCCAGACAGAGGACCTGGCTTTTCTCCGCCACCATGCCGGACGAGGTCGCAGCTCTCTCCCGTAGATATCTGACCTCCCCTGAGTGGATAACACTTTGCCACGACGAGGATCAGCACGAGGACATAACCCACAAGGTGTATATGGTCCCTTCGGGCAAGAGGCTTGAGGGACTGGTCAACGTGTTGCTTTGGGAGAACCCCGAGATGGGGCTCATCTTCTGCCACACCAAGGCCGGCACGGTGGAGACCATGGAGAGGTTGCAGGAAGAGGGATTTTCCGCCTCCGCCCTTCACGGTGATATGAGCCAGCTTGAGCGAAACAGCGTTATGAACGCTTTCAGGCAGGGAAGAATACCCCTTCTCGTGGCCACCAACGTAGCGGCTAGAGGATTGGACGTCCAGGGAGTATCCCACGTCATACAGATAGGTCTTCCGGACAACCTGGAGACATTTGTACACCGAAGCGGCAGAACCGGAAGGGCCGGACAGGAGGGACAGAACGTCCTTATCCTTACCCCAAGGGAGAAAGGCCGTTTCAAGGCTATGCTTCGCGCATCCTCCATGGACCTCAACTGGGTCAACGTGCCGGATATGGCCGCTATAGCCAAGGTACAGAGGGGACTGAGAGAGGGAGCCCTGCTCGACGCCACCGATCCGAGCAAAGACTCGATGCTCTGGGCAGAGGAGCTTATGGCCATGCTGGATCCTAAGGACCTGGTAGCCAGGCTCCTGGACCATCACATAAAGGGTCTGCCCAACGGCTACGACCTCAGCAAGGACCTCCTGAACGAGATGAACAACAGAAAGACCGTCTCCTCAAGGGCCGCTGGAATGGACAGGACAGGTCGTCCCCGCAGAGAGGCTAGCCTAGGTGGACAGAGGCTCCCCTTCAAGGGCAGGGCCAAATCCATCAAGCTATGTAAGGGCAGAAACGACGGAGACTGGTCGGTAGGTAGAATACTGGCCACGCTGTGCCAAGCCCTTGAGGTCGACAGGAGCGAGGTCGGCAACATCCGTATGAGGGACACCCACACCGAGGTAGAGCTCGGCCCCACGGCGTCGGACAAGATAAACGGAAGCGGCATATCCAAGCTGAAGAAGTGGGGACTTATGGACGGAGAGCTCGTCGAGGACAGAACCAGCAGCAGAAGGCCCTCCCAGCCCATGAGAGGCAGCAGCAGAAGAAGATAGAACAAACCGATATAGACCGTCAAAAAAGGCCTGCGATTTCTCGCAGGCCTTTTTTGACGGTCCTTTGACACTGTTCCTCTATAGTTCTTCACAAAGATACAGTAAGGGGGACATAGGATGAACATACAGCTTACCGTTAACGGACAGGATCGGACTGTAGAGATCTCTCCCGACATGAGATTGTTGGACCTCCTTCGGGACGTTCTCGGACTCATCAGCGTCAAAGAGGGATGCTCCGAGGGAGAGTGTGGGGCCTGCACCGTCATCATGGACGGCAAGGCGGTCACATCCTGCACCGTGATGGCTTTTCAGGCGGAAGGATCGGACATAATGACCACGGAGGGCCTCGCCCAACGAGGCGAGTTAGACCCTATACAACAGGCTTTTATGGATAACGACGCGGTTCAGTGCGGTTTCTGCACCCCCGGCATGATCATGTCGACGAAGGCCCTTTTGATGCAAAACCCCGACCCCTCGGAGGAGGAGGCCCGAAGGGCCCTGGAGGGAAATATCTGCCGTTGCACCGGATATATCCCCATAATCAACGCGGTTCTTGACGCGGCCAGGAGACTTAGAGATGAGGGCTTGTAGACCCTCGTCTTTAGACGAGCTTCGCTCGGTCCTGGGCTCGGATGGCGAAGCTCTAAAGCTGATAGCAGGAGGAACCGACCTAGTCATCGAGGTTAGAGCCCATCCTGAGAGAGAGTATAGCCTTGTGGATCTGACGTCCATTCCAGAGCTATCCCTGATCTCCGTCGAGGCAAGACAGCTCTGCGTAGGGGCGACATCAACCCATAGGGACATGGAGACATCTCCATCCGTCATAAAACACGCGACAGCCATTTCCATGGCGGCGTCATCGGTCGGATCCACACAGATCAGAAACAGAGGGACGGTTGGAGGCAACTTAGCCCATGGGTCGGCCGCCGCCGACACTATACCGGCTATGGCATGCCTTGAGGCTGAGGCTGTTGTGGAGAGCTGCACAGGGAATCAAACCGTACACTCTATTGAAAATTTTATAACCGGTAGAAACTCCACCGTACTAGAGAAGGGCCAGTTCATAAGCTCCATAAAGATCCCCATCAGGGAGGGCAGACTGTCTTGGTTCGCCAAGGTGGGCAGTCGCAGAGCCGTCACCATATCCAAGATAAACCTGGCGGCCAGCTTTTACCCAGACATCCCGAATAAACCGGTAAAAATATACATAGGGGCCATTGCCTCCAGCCCGACCAGGGCTTCAAAGGCGGAGGAAGAGCTGTCCAGGCTCATCTCTGGCTCAGGTTGCAAGGACAGCTTTCTAAGGGCACTCTCCGATACCGTCGCCGACACCATTCCAGGGAGATCGTCCCTGCCCTACAAGAGAGAGGCAATAAAGGGGCTGGGAGATCAACTGTGGGATCACGTGAAGGAGGTCCTGAGATGACGACGTTCAAATACGTAGGGCATGACGTGAGAAGAAGCGACATAGAGGAGAAGGCCACGGGAAGGCTCCATTA
>JAQUTB010000097.1:0-3824 GCA_028709985.1 Dethiosulfovibrio sp. | reverse complement strand
CCCATTACCTCGCGGACAAACCATCTAGGGGAACGACCCACGCCCGACTGATAATGAGCTCCGTGGCAAACGGCAAAGTACTCTCAATAGACAGCTCAAAAGCCCTTAAAGTCCCTGGAGTAATAAAGATATACACCCCCGAGGACGACCCAGGGATATCCTTCAACAGCGCGGTGTTTCTGCCGGACCAGACCGACCGAAGGGACGAGAGGGTCTTCACCGACAGGCCCATATTCGTGGGAGACGCCATAGGGGCGGTACTGGCTGAGACCGACCAGGCTGCGAGGAAAGCAGTCGCACTCATAAAAGTGGAGTACGAGGAATACGAACCTGTGATAGACCCGGTTAAGGCCCTCTCTGCCCAGTCCTTCCGAGAGGGACATCCTCAGGTGATAGAGGGGAAGATATCCTACGGAGAGGGAGCGCCAAAAGACGCCATCTCCTTTGAGACCACCGTGGCTACCCCAAAGATCCATCACGGGGCAATGGAAAACCACGTCTGTCAATCCTACATGGACTACGGAGACGTGCTGGTGGTCGAGTCGCCCTGTCAGATGATCTTCACAGTACGCTACGCCCTTTCGGTCCTGTTCAAAAAGCCGGTAAACCGGATTAGGGTCGTGAAGGCCCCTATGGGAGGGACCTTTGGGGGCAAACAGGAGGCGGTATTGGAGCCAGCCTGCGCCCTGATGACCCTCGACACAGGGCGACCTGTCAGGTTATCCATGGACAGGAGAGAGTGCATCATCGGGACCAGGACAAGGGCTGCCTCGGTGGGAAAGGTCACGACATTTCTTGACGACCAGGGCTACTTCCTTCACAGGGATATCGACGTCATCTCTGACGTAGGGGCCTACGCCACGGGAGGTCACAGGGTAACTATGGCTATGGGCAAAAAAGCCTCCAGGCTATACCGCATACCGTCTCAGACCTTTAAGGGGCACACCACGTTTACCAACACCACGCCAAACGGAGCCTGCCGAGGCTATGGTTCGCCCCAGATCCACACCATGACCGAGATACACATCGACCTTTTGGCGAGGCATCTGAACTTTGATCCGGTGGATATCAGGATGAAAAACCTGGTATACCCCGGGGATCTCGACCCTACTGGGGCCCCTCCCCTTGGCAACGCCAGGATAAGGGACTGCCTGGCCATCGGGGTGGAGAGTTTCCGCTGGTACGACAGGGTTAACATGGTCAACAACGGAAGATACCGCAAAGGAGTGGGATTGGCCTGCTGCACCCACGGAAACGGCTACTACGGGTCTCCCTATCCCGACTTTTTATCTATGGCCATGAGGTTCTGCGAGGACGGATCCATCCTGGTCAACGCCGGTCTCCACGAGCTCGGCAACGGCACGACGACCACCATAGGCCAGATAGTGGCGGAGGTGCTGGATTTATCCCCCGACATGATCCACGTCACAGAGGCGGACAGCCAGACAGCCCCCTCCGACGTGGGATGCGTCGCCAGTAGAGTTACCTACGTCTGCGGAGCCTGCGCCCTGGAGCTGGCGGAAAAGCTCAAGGCGCGGTTCATATCCCAGATATCCCAGGTATTGGACGAACCTCGAGAAAAGATCCTTCTGAGAGACGGCACGGTGATCACCAGATCTGGAGAGGCCTTCTCCTACGGCGACATGGTATGCCGCATTGCCAAGACCCTGAGGCAGGAAGTCGGTGATTATCTCCACTACGCCCCGGATAAAAATCCCGCTTCCTTCGGGGTACATCTGGCCGAGGTCGAGGTGGACACAATGACCGGGCTGGTGCGGGTGACGGACTTCATGGCTGTTCACGACGTAGGAAAGGCCATAAACCCCAAGCTGTTGAACGGCCAGATATACGGTGGGGTGCAGATGGGGATAGGGATGGCCATCTCGGAGGAGCTCACCTACGACAGGAAGGGCCAGCCTAAAAACAGCTCTCTCAGTCGATACCACATGATAAACGCGCCGGACATGCCCCCTGTGGAGGTGATCTTGGTGGAGGAGAACGAGCCAGGTGGCCCATTCGGGGCAAAGAGCATAGGGGAAATATGCACCGTCCCGACCTCGGCGGCGGTGATCAACGCGGTCAACAGGGCGCTGGGAACCAGCCTTACCGATCTTCCTCTCGTTCCAGAGAGGATAATTAAGGCCTTAAGGGGATAGAAGGGGGAAATTCACATGAAACCGCTGATACTGGACGGAGCGTCGCTAAAAATAGAGGATCTGGTGGATGTCGCCAGGGTAAACAGGCCGGTGGAGATAGCCTCGGAAGCCATGGAGAGGGTGGAGAAATCCTGGTCATTGCTACAGAGGTTCGCTATGTCGGGCGAACAGAAGGTGTATGGGATGAACACCGGAGTGGGAGTCAACAAAGACAGGGAGATATCGGTCAAATATTACACCGAGTATAACAGGAACATGTTGCTGGCCCACTGCGACGGAGTGGCCCCCTACGGATCCACCGATCAGGTGAGAGCCGTTATGGTGGGTAGGCTCAACACCCTTCTGGTGGGCAGGACAGGCATGCACCCAGATCTCGTAAAGCTACACCGGGACTTTCTGAACAAGGGTATACACCCACGACTTCCACTGAGGGGATCGGTCGGAGAGGGGGACATCACCAATCTATCCCTGATAGGACTGGCGATGATAGGCGAGGGAGAGGTGGAGTACAAGGGCCAGACCATGACGGGAGCCCAGGCCATGGAGAAAGAGGGACTCTCCCCCTGCAAGTTGGGCCCGAAGGACGGCCTGTCTCTGGTAAGCTCCAACGCCCTTGGAGCAGGACTGGGAGCCCTGTTGATCCACGACATGGAGGAGCTTATAGACACGGCGGACCTGGCCTACTCCATGACTATGGAGGGATTTAAGGGGAACACCTGCCCGCTGGATCCCCTGCCCTATCTCTATCGTCCCTACGACGGACAGAGAAAGAGCATGGAGCTGGCCCGATCCTTCCTGGAGGGGAGCTACCTATGGCTTCCAGACGTGTCCGAATCTATCCAGGATCCTCTGAGCATCCGCTGTGCCGTCCAGGTCCACGGAGCTATAAGGGACTCCCTTGAGTACACGAGAAAGCTCCTTGAGATCCATTTAAACAGCTCCGACGACAACCCCTGTATAGCCTTCGAGGAGGAGAGGATCATCCCCTGTGCTAACTTCGAGCCGCTAAACTGGGTTCTGGCCTTCGAGATGATGGGAATAGCCCTCAGTCACCTGTCCCGAACAGCTGCACACCGGACGTTGAGGATGGGCTCCCCCAGGTTTACCGGCCTAGCGAGGTTTTTGACCCCCACCGACGCAAAGGTACACGCCTTCGGGACCATACAGAAGGTATTCTGTTCATTGGACAGCGAGGTACGCCACCTGTCAAACCCAGTATCCGCCGACTACAGCTCCCTCTCGGAGGACATGGAGGATAGGGGAAACAACACCCCCTATATCATGCTTAAAACCGCAAGCATGGTGGATACAATCCGTTACATACTGGGGATAGAGATGATCCACAGCGCCCAGGCCATAGACCTGAGAAAAGCCACCAGGCTGGGCAAGGGAACAGCGGCGGCTAAAGCGGTTCTCAGAGAGGAGATACCGTTTTTGGACACCGATCGAAACCTATCCATGGACGTCGCAAAGGCTCACAGGCTGATCGTACAGGGAACTATTTTAAAGGCAGCCAAAGAGGCAGCTTCCATTTGACCCTGTTTTGACGGAGCTTTGACCCTACCACTGTAAGATCAAATCAGTTCACCGTAGCATAAGGATATCCATTCTCATAACAGGAGGGGTAACGACGTGAAGGACAACCAGCAGGTAAGGGTACGAAAGGGT
>JAQUTB010000096.1 GCA_028709985.1 Dethiosulfovibrio sp. | reverse complement strand
TGCTGCTGATAACGGAACTTTCCGTAATCCAGAATTCGGCACACAGGGGGCGTCGCCCCTGGAGCCACCTCAACAAGGTCGAGCTCTTTGGATGTCGCCAGCGCAAGAGCCTGCTCCGTCGGGATAACCCCGACCTTAACCCCTTGATCGTCTATCAACAGGACGTCCTTCACTGTTATCTCTTCGTTGACTCTCGGCTCGTCAGGAAGTTTCTTAGCTATAACGGTTCACCGATCCCTTCTAAATAAATATAAATCTCACAATCGAGATTGCCTATCGCTCTCCGACACCTTGCCACAAACACACGTAAAAAGGGGATCGGAAGACCGATCCCCTACTATACGATAAGAAACCCTTTAAACAAGGATATTCAAATACCGTCCAGTGACCAGACAACTGCACAAGCGTCGCCAGGTGAGGGAATGCCCTTCTTCGTTCTGAGACTCGCAGAACTATATCAGAAAAAGGGACATAACGCAAGAGGCTCCTTAAGAGGACGCTCTATTTCCACCTATCCAGGATTTCCTTCATCTTTCCGTTGGAACGCATCTCCTCCAGGGCGTCGGCGATGCTCTTAGCCACGTCGTCCGGGAAATGAAGCCCAGCAGCGAAATAAACCCTGGTGGGATCGCCTATAGCAAGGCCTTCCTGAAGCTCAGAGGAGTTTCCACCTATCATCTTCCAGCTGTAAAGGGCTATGAAGTCCGAGTCGGCGATGGTGTCGATCCTCTTTCCCTGAAGCTTCTGGGCGTTGACGCCGGCGTTGGGGGCGAGGTCTAGCTTCGTTATACCCTGTTTTTCGAGGAGGGGTATTATAGCGTGACCGCGCACGACCCCTATAGAGACATCCTTAGCCTCCTCTACGGAGCCAACCGGGGCTTTCCGCCCAAAAGAGTACAGGCGGAACTGGGTCTGTATGAGCTCGCCTACCCACTTAAAGGACGCGTCCCTCTGAGCAGAACGGGAGAACGGTATTATACCGTTAAGCTCACCGGCCTGTTCTTGAACCAGCTTCTGAGCCCTGATCCATGGCACGTCCATCTTGAAGACAAAATCTGGAGCTCCGTGCTTGGTCGCCTCCTGTAAAATATCGACTGTGACCCCTCCGGGCTTACCGTCGACCAGCCCACAAAGTGGCATGGCCTCAAGACCATAGACGACAACTTCAGTAGCTAGAGCAGCAGTGGAGAAAGACACCAGGGACAATATTATCGCGATAGACAATGTTAAATTCTTTCTCATGAGACACCTCCCGTTGTTATCGTCAAAAACAGCACAAGGTGCTGTAACACGATAATACCACAGATGCTAACGAGAGCCAAAAATCGCGCAATTAAGACAATTCCTATAAATAGCCGTTGTCATCTAAAGCGGGCTGAATTGCCCCTTCAGATGTGACAGGAGGGCATCGAAGGACATCGAGCCAAGGTCCCCTTGGGATCTGTCCCTGACCGCTACTGACCGATCCTCTACCTCTTTGTCCCCTACCACCAGCATAAAGGGAACCTTCTCCATCTGTGCGTCCCTGATCTTCTTGCCCAGTTTTTCGTCCCTGGCATCGAGCTCTACGCGATAGCCCGCTTTTTTAAGGCTGGAAAGGAGCTCTCTAGAGTAGCCGAGATGGTCCTCGCCAACAGCAAGGATCTTCATCTGTACAGGAGCGATCCAGAAGGGGAAGGCCCCGGCGTAGTGCTCTATCAGTATTCCAAGGAACCTCTCAAGACTCCCCAGGATTGTCCTGTGAAGCATAGCAGGCCTATGTTCCTTTCCGTCTACACCTATGTAGGTAACGTCGAACTTCTCGGGCATCTGGAAGTCAAGCTGAATCGTGCCACACTGCCAGGTTCTGCCTATGCAGTCCTCTAGATGGAAATCGATCTTAGGTCCGTAGAAGGCGCCGTCCCCTGGGTTCAGGATGTATTTGACCCCTCTTTTCTCAAGGACCTCCCTAAGGGAGTCCTCGGCCAAGGTCCAAAGCTCGTCCGATCCCATGGAGTTCTCCGGCCTAGTGGAGAGTTCTATGTGATATTTGAACCCGAAGACGTCCGAGTAGATATAGTCGACCATGTCCATGATGAGGGAGACCTCGTCCTTTATCTGGTCGGGGGTGCAATAGTGGTGAGCGTCGTCCTGGGTGAAGCACCTAACCCTCATCAGGCCGTGAAGGACGCCGGACTTCTCGTGACGGTGCACCGTCCCCAGTTCCCCAAGCCTCAGTGGCAGATCCCTGTAGCTGTGGAGATCCGACTTGTACACCATAATTCCCCCTGGGCAGTTCATGGGCTTGATAGCGTAGGGCTGTTCGTCTATCTCGGTAAAGTACATGTTGTCCCTATAGTGATCCCAGTGACCTGACTGAATCCACAGGTCCCTGTTGAGTATCAGAGGGGTCTTTATCTCATCGTAGCCGTTTTCACGATGTATTTTTCTCCAAAAGTCCACCAGAGTGTTTATAACCACCATGCCCTTGGGGTGGAAGAAGGGGAATCCAGGTCCCTCTTTGTGAAGGGAGAAAATACCCAGTTCCTTGCCAATCTTACGGTGATCCCTCTTTTTGGCCTCCTCTATCCTGTTGAGGTGGTCATCCAGCTCCTCCTGGGAGGCGAAGGCGGTCCCGTATATCCTGGTTAGCATGATGTAATTCTCATCTCCCCTCCAGTAAGCGCCGGCCAGAGAGAGGAGCTTGAAGAACTTCAGATATCTGGTGTTAGAGGCGTGAGGTCCACGGCAAAGGTCGACGTACTCATCCTGCCAATAGACGTTGACGAAGTCGTCCCCTATTCCCGCAAGTATCTCTACCTTATAGGGGTCCTTCCTCTCGGTGAAAAGGGCTATGGCGTCGGCCCTGGAGATGCTTTTTCTCTCTATAGGGATACCCTTTTTGACGATCCGCCTCATCTCTTTCTCTATCTCGGGCAGCACCGACTCAGATATGGGCTCCTTGAACTCTATGTCGTAGTAAAATCCGTCCTTTATAACGGGACCTATGGCCACGACCGATCCGGGGAAAAGCCTTGTCACGGCCTGGGCCATGAGGTGGGCGGTGGAATGCCTGATTATATCCAGACCCTCCTCCGAATCGGCGGTTATAGGCTGGACCTCCGAATCGGAGGAAAGGATCACGTCGAGATCCATTTCCTGTCCGTTAACAAAACCGGCAAGGGCCCCCTTATCCTGTTTGAAGGACTTGAGGACGTCGATGACCGATAAGGGCTCCGATTCAATTACCTGACCGTCTGCACCAGAAAAACGATACATATCAGCTATACCTCCTAACAGATCCACGGCCACAGGCCGCGTACACAATCCTGTAAAAATTACCCACGACTAGAGGAGACACCGGTGCTTCCAAAGCCGCCCTCTCCCCTCTCGGTGACGTCCAGGGAATCGACCTCTTCCCATTTGACCTTCGCGACCGTGGTCAGGACCATCTGGGCTATCCTATCGCCCGGCGACACGACAAAGGGCTGATCCCCAAGGTTCATCAATATGACCTTGACCTCTCCCCTGTAATCCGAGTCTATGGTCCCAGGCGAGTTGGGGACCACGATGGATTTTTTGAGAGCCAGACCGCTTCTGGGCCTTATCTGGGCCTCAAAGCCGATGGGGACCGATATTTTTAGACCGGTAGGGACGGCCTCGCAGCGACCGGGAGCTATCGTCACTGCCTCTGACGCTATGATGTCCATTCCAGCTGAGCCATCCGTCTCATAGCGAGGAAGGGGAAGCCTTTTGGCTTCCCCTTCCCTTACGACGGGGACGAAAATATCCAACCGCTATCTCCTGCCTCTTCCACCGTCACCGCTGCCGCTCCTGCGACGGTCGTCACCGCCAGGACGCCTTCTCGGTCCGTCCGCTCCTGCGGGAGGCGCAGGGGGAAGGGTCCCTATGAAGGTATCCCTCTCGGCCTCGAACGGAAGGCACTCCTCAAGACCGGCCTCTTTGACCTTGGCCTCGTCGGCCAGGATCTTCTTCCTGGTCAGATTGATCCTGCCCATATCGTCTATCTCTCTGACCATAACCAAAACCTGATCTCCAGGCTTGAAGACATCCTCAACCTTGCCAACCCTGTGGGTGCTTATCTCGCTGACGTGAAGAAGTCCTTCCTTGCCTGGCAATACCTCCACGAAGGTGCCGAAAGCCATCAGCCTGGTGACCTTGCCGAGGAAAACCTCTCCCGCCTGGACCTCGCGAACTATGTCGCTGATCATCTTTATGGCGGCGTCGACGTTCTCCTGAGTGGGTCCGGCCACGAGAACCTGACCGCTGTCGTCTATGTTTACTTTTGCACCGGTCTCCTGGGTTATTCCCCTGATGACCTTGCCGCCAGGCCCTATGACGTCCCTTATTTTGTCCACGTTGATGGACATCGTGTGCATCCTGGGGGCGTTGGGAGAGAGGTCCCTCGGCTCCGAAATGGCCTCCTCCATCACGTCAAGGATCGCCATTCTGGCGTTTTTGGCCTGAGATAGAGCCTGCTCAAGTATGGCCCTGGTTATGCCACCGGCCTTGTTGTCCATCTGAAGGGCAGTGACTCCCTCCCTGGTCCCTGCGACCTTAAAGTCCATGTCGCCGTAGTGATCCTCCAGCCCCTGAATATCGGTGAGGACGACCACATCGTCCCCTTCCTTTATCAGCCCCATGGCGATCCCAGCCACGTGTCTCTCTATGGGAACTCCTGCGCTCATAAGCGCGAGGCTTCCTCCGCAGACCGAGGCCTGAGAGCTTGAGCCGTTGGACTCAAGGATATCGGAGACAACCCTGGTGACATAGGGGAAAGCGTCCTCCTTCGGCATAACCGGGAAAAGGGCCCTTTCAGCAAGCGCCCCATGCCCGATCTCGCGCCTTCCAGGTCCCCTCATGGGACGAACCTCTCCGACGGAGAACGGGGGGAAGTTATAGTGAAGCAAGAAGCTCTTGTTTGGCTCATCGTGCTTAAGGCCGTCTATCAGCTGATCGTCCTCGCCCAACATCCCCAACGTGGCTGTGGCAAGGGCCTGGGTCTCGCCTCTGGTGAAGATGGCGGATCCATGCACCCTTGGAAGGACGTCGACCTCGCAGGAAACCGACCTAAGCTCGTCGGTCTTTCTGCCGTCGGCCCTCCTCTTCTCCTTGACTGTTATGGTCCTCATCATAGTCTTGACCCAATGCTCGACCATGTTGGAGATGTACCACCCTTTGTCTGGATAGGTATCGGCAAAGTGGTCCTTTGCCATTGACTCTATCCCGCGGATGGCAGCCCCTCTCTCCTTCTTATCGTGGATCATGACGGCCCGTCCTATATCGTCCTTGAGGTTTGCCTCTATCCATTGGTCGATCTCGGAAAATACCTGAGGAGGCTCTATTATCGCCTTAGGACGCCCTATCTCATCCCTCATCTGAAGCTGAAGGGCGACGATCTTCTTTATCTCCTGATGGGCCATCTCGATTGCGTCGACCAGAATCTCCTCGGAGACCTCCTTTGAGCCCGATTCCACCATGGTGATACCGTCGGCGTGGCCGCTCACCACAAGCTCGAGAGAGCTATTAACCATCAGATCCTCGGTTGGGTTCACCACAAGCTCACCGTCTATGAGCCCCATCCTGACCGCTCCCACCGGGCCTCCCCAAGGGATGTCCGATATGGTGAGGGCCGCAGAGGCCGCGTTTATGGCCAGGATATTGGGAGCGTTAAGCTGGTCGACAGACAGGACCGTCGCCACGACGTGAACATCGTTACGCATCCAATCCTCGAAAAGCGACCTTATGGAACGATCTATAACCCTGGCGCTCAGGGTCGCGGTCTGAGATGGACGACCTTCCCTCTTTATGAAACCACCCGGTATCTTTCCCGCCGAGTAAAAACGC
Organism: Dethiosulfovibrio sp.; assembly: GCA_028709985.1. Lineage (GTDB taxonomy): Bacteria > Synergistota > Synergistia > Synergistales > Dethiosulfovibrionaceae > Dethiosulfovibrio. The sequence continues at coordinate 837 of JAQUTB010000096.1, read as the reverse complement.
TCCTCAAAATCCACCAGAAGGGGGAAAAAATCCAGTCCCTCTCTAGGTTTTTCTGTCATGCACGCGGTGGTAAGGACTACGGTATCGCCCTGAGTGGCCCAGATGGCACCGGAAGCCTGCTTCGCTACCTTGCCGGTCTCAAAGACCATCTCCTGCGATCCTATAGTTACACTGTAGGTCTTCTTCATTAGGTGAATCCTCCTCTTCTTTCTATCCCTTTTGATGAGGCTAAGCATACCACAAAAGCATCTAAAAAAGAGTGGGGACGGATAAAATCCGCCCCCACCAAAACCCCAAACTAATGCCTGAGCTCAAGCCTCTCGATGAGGCTCTTATAGCGATTGAAGTCCTTCTCCTTTATGTAGCGAAGCATCTTGCGACGACGACCGACCATGGTCAGAAGCCCCTTCTTGGAGTGGTAGTCGTGCTTGTGGACCTTAAGATGCTCGGTCAGATCCCTGATCCTCTTGGTGAGGATGGCGATCTGGACCTCCGGGGAACCGGTGTCGCTTCCATGGGTATGATACCCCTCGATTATTACGCTCTTCTCTTCTTTAGTAAGCATTTACGCACCTCTGTATACGGCTTATCAGCCAAAATCCTGAATCCAAGAAAAGCCCTAAATGGCTGAACCTAGAACCAGGTCGCGGATATTTTACCATCAAAGCATGATATCCACAACAAGTCGAAAAAAGAACCAGAAAAAAACTAAAAAAAATCCTGTTTCACTATCGACAGAACAGTGTGGTTGTGTTTTAATACATGTAAACGGTGGGATACACCGATGAAATACAATCTTTTACCAGGGGTGGTACTAGTGAGAATTCTAATGATAGG
>JAQUTB010000095.1 GCA_028709985.1 Dethiosulfovibrio sp. | reverse complement strand
AATATGCTGGCATAGTGCCCTTCGACGATACTATATCGATGCTCAGCGAGCTTCGCTCCATGGGTGTCAAGGTCGGGGTCGCCACAAGCCGACAGATAGCCGAGCCTGTGGTGAGGGCTGTGGGGATTTTTGACCTCCTAGACGTCGTGATGGGGCTGGGAAACGAGCACAGGCCTAAGCCGGAGCCCGATATGGTGCTGGCCGCTATGGATATGTTGGGCAGCTCACCGGAGGAGACCGTCTACGTGGGAGATACGGATATCGATATGAGGACGGCCCGTGCCGCTGCCATCAGGGGAATTGGGGTAACTACCGGAAATTTCTCCGCCTCCTCCCTGAAGGAAGCTGGAGCTTGGCGGACCATGGACGGAGTCGGTTTATTGGTGGATTTAGTCAGGGAGGAGAGCCTATGACCTGTTCGAGGGTTAATTGGGAGACTTGGGGGGAGGAGCCCCTTAAGAGGGCCAAAGATCAGCATAAGCCGCTGTATATCTTCGTCCGATCCAATTTCTCCGCCCTGTCCTCCCGAATGGAGATGGATTCCTTTGACGACGATGAGGTGGTCAAACTGCTCAACGAGGATTTTGTCCCCATAAAGGTCGATAGGGAGGAGTTTCCCCCTCTTGAGGAGATAGCCTTCATAACCTGTCAGGTGATGAACGGGTCGGGGGGATTCCCCCTGAATATTTTCGCTACCCCGGACCTTAAGCCGTTTTTTGCATCCGGGTACATGCCAAGTAAGGGAACCCCAGCCGCTCCAGGGATGGTCGACTGTCTCCCAAGGATAAAGTGGCTTTGGCTCACGGAGAACGAGTCTGTAGTTAAGGCCTCCGACGAGATAATGAACGGGATCAAGAGGGTCTCTCACGTAGAGGGCGAGAGTGTCTCTTTGGATGACGCTGTGAGGCTCGCCGCCAAGGCTATGGGGGAGGAGTCAGACCGCAACTTTGGGGGCTTCGGGGACGGGGCAAAGGCCCCCTCTGTCCCTAAACTCCTCTTCCTGGAGGAGTACACCAGAGTTTTTGATGAAAGCGATCACGACAAATTTATCACTCTGACTCTGGACGCCATGTCTCAAAAGGCCATAAGGGATCACCTAGGAGGAGGGTTCTTCTCCCTCTCGAGAAACGCCGACTGGTCCGATCCGGTGCTTGAGAAGACCCTCGTATCTCAGGCTATGATGGCACTGGTCTTTGCCGAGGGATTTGACAGGTATGGCAAGGTCCCCTATTGGAGGGCCGCTGATGAGGCCCTGGCCTTTATGTCCATGGACCTGTACGATCCAAGCAGGGGATTTCTGTCGGGCTTGACCGCAGAGTCGGATGACGACGGCTTTTACTCCTGGAGCGAGAGGGAGGTTGACGATCTGCTGGGGAAGGAAGGGCCATTATTCAGGAGATCGTTCGGCATGGAGGGAGATGGCTGCGTGCCGTCTATGCCGTCCTCTTTGGAGGATATGTCCATACAGGAGGGGTTACCCGATCCAGAGGACCTTGGGGACGTACTGGCGAAGGGATGTCAGATACTCTCCGCCTCCCGTCAAAGCCGTCTCGCGCCTAAGCTCGATTCCAGGGTTCTGACCGACTGGAACGGCCTTGCCATAGTGGCCTTAGCCAGATGTGGCCGACTGATGGACAGACCTAACTACATTCGCCTGGCAGGAAGGGAATTGTCCCGAATCCTCGAAGGAAAGATTCTCCACTGTGACGGCACTCAGGCTTTTTTCAACGACTACTCTTTTCTGATATGGGCCGCTATCGAGCTTTATCGGTCTACGGAGGATAAAAAATGGCTCGAATCGTCGATGGAGCTTGACAGGAGGGCTACTGAGCTCTTCTCCTGTGGAGATGGGTTCAACGTCTCCTCCCATGTCGGAGACGGGATATTGTTCGCCAGGTCATCGGCTCAGGATGGGGCTACTCCATCCGGTGCGTCGGTAATGGCCGGCAATCTGGTGTCCCTGTGGATCCTTACAGGGGATAAGTCCTATCTGTCCAGGTCCAGAAGGCTGGTGGACCATTTCAGCGGTGCTATAGCCCTATCCCCTGAGGGATACCCATCTCTTCTGACGTCAGTGTTAAGGACGATGGCCTGAGCTATCAGGCCGCGTCCTTTTTTCCTCTTTTTGCTCTCAGCCTCATCGCGTAAAAGGCCACCAACAGGCCGCATAGGGCTATCAGCCCCAGCGATATCTGATGGATATAGCTAAGCATCATCTCTCCGTTGGCCCCAAGCCAGTAACCGGCGAGGGCCAACACTACGACCCATATGCCTGCTCCCACGGCGGTGAAGACGCAGAAAGTGCTAAGAGGCATTCTGGCTACTCCAGCCGGGAGAGAGATGTACTGTCTCACTCCCGGTATGAGCCTTCCGACGAACGTGCTTATGTGCCCGTGGCGCAGGAAGAACTGCTCCGACTTGTCCAGGGTTTCAGTCGATATGAGAAGATATTTACCGTATTTCTCGAAAAAAGGCCTGCCTACCCTGATCGAGATCCAGTAGTTGAAAAGAGCTCCCAGTATGCTTCCCAGTATCCCCGATATTATGACCAAAGCAAGGTTCATCTGGCCCTGATGGGCCAGATATCCCGCTGGTGGAACGACCACCTCGCTGGGAAACGGAAAGAACGACGACTCCAGAAACATCAAAAAGACAATTCCCGGATACCCCATGTACCCTATGGTGTCGACTATCCACGTTACTCTCTCGTGCAACATATTCCTCTCTCCTTTTTCCTCTGCTTCTTGAGTTCCTATTTCGTGAGACTTGGCTCGTCGATTCTCATCCTGATGATCGTGTCGATGAACTGTGTTATACCCATTGGGTTACGGTCAAACCTGAACAGAGTTGCAACGTTTTCTCCGGGCTTTAACTCCTCAAACCGGATCTCCTCCGAAGCTATGGCGGATATGGCTGTTCTTAATTTCTCCCCTATATCGGTCGATGACCTGAATGGGATGGATTTGACGGAGGTATCTATCCTTATCCGATCCCAACCCCAAGGGTCTTTTCTGGCCTTTCCGTTAATCCTCGACAGGACTTTTTCGAGGCTTATAGACGCCCCTGAAACCAAAGCCCAGTGTCCGTCCCTCAGGGAGATATGGTTCCCATTGGGTAGTGTCAGGTCTAGCCGATTTTTCAGCGTGAACAGGGCGATACATCCCCCCCTGTCTTTTAGCTCTCGGTCCAAAAGCCCCCAGTTCAACGGGATCTCCTCGGGCTTTTTTATCACGGTCATATCGTCCTCCCAGCTAACCGCTAGGGATATTATCCTGAGCCGATCCCTTTCGGCGGCGATAGTTCGGGCAAAATCGGGGTCGGTGTGGTATTCTGGACAAAACCACTTCGGCCTGCTTGAATGGACCACGAACAGCACACCACAGGATATACCGCCTTGGGATATCCTGCCCAGCTCGGATACGTGCTTTGTGGCTCTTGAGGATGGGGCGTCTGGGAACATGGCTCCCTCTTCCCCGAATAGGGTACAGGATTTCACCTCCAGGAAAAACGGTGCGCCGTGTCGGTCCCTCAACAGGAAGTCGAAACGGCTATCTCCCTGTTGGACCTCCCTTCGAACCAGGCTGTATCCCTCGAGGGAGGGTATGGCCTCTTGCTCCAAAAGCGCCTGGACCAGGTCGTTTGTCCTATGTGTGTGGAGAAGTATCGGTCCACGAGGTGTCCTAACCGCTACGACTGTGAAGTCGGTTTTGCCTTTTTTGTTTTCCGTCAGGATCAAATCCGAGCTTGGTGTCAGGAGCTCCCATAGCCTGCCTGGATTTGGAAGGTGACAGGATACCAACGATCGCCCCACCTCGCATATTGCCACGAATCGGTTGGGACGTTCGATCAGCTTTCCTGTATGTAAAGTGATTCCATCAAAAGGGCTGTAGTAGGTCATGGCGACGACTATATCACGGGATTTTCTTTTTGTCTTGTCGATGGATAGAGGAGGCATTTTTTATGATAAACTGTAGTGGATACTTGACGACCTGTGTGAATGGGGGTAGTGACTATGCGGGTGAATGAAAAAATACTTACTGAGGTCGGAACCAACGAGTGGCAGGTTGTTGTGTTCTATCTGGGACAACAGGCCTTCGCCATCAACGTCGACAAAACGAGGGAGATTCTACGTTGGACCGGTTGCAGGCCCGTTCCTGACGCGAATCCTGCCATGATAGGGATAACCACGGTCAGGGGAGAGGTTCTTCCTCTGGTAGACCTTGGAAGACATCTTAAGATAGACTCCGACGTGGAGAGAGAACACAGCAAGATAATAATAGCTGAGTTTAACGAGCTCAAGTTAGGGTTTGTCGTCGATGGAGTGGAGAGGATATACCGTATCAACTCCGACGAGCTAGACGCGTCTTTGACCGGATCGTTTTTGGGAGAGAACTCCCTCTACGTCATAAAGAGGGACGAGAGAAACATTATCCTGTTGGATTACGAGAGGATAGTTCAATCCGTCAATCCTTCTATAATGTCTCAGTACAAGCTCGATTCGGTCAGGGCGGCCAAGATAACCGACGGGCTGGGCAACCTGGATATGTACCGTATCCTATTGGCGGAGGATTCCCCTCTGATCAGACGTCAGGTCATAGATGTCCTCGCACAGGGAGGCTTTCACAACGTGGAGAGCGTCGGTCACGGAAAGGCCGCCTGGGACAGGATTACCGAGGAGGATCCAGGCCACTTTGATCTCCTCATCTCCGACATAGAGATGCCAAAGATGGACGGATTTGCGCTCACCAGGCTTATCAAGGAAAGCGAGGCCCACAGGGCCACGCCTGTGGTCATATTTTCCTCCATAATGGCCGAGGATATCAGGCGCAAGGCGGCCAGCGTGGGCGCCAACGCCCAGATAACCAAGCCAGAGATAGGCGGTTTGGTGGAGAAGGTCTGCGAGCTTCTCAGGGAGAGAAACATACTGGAGATGTCGAAATAGTAACAGCCGTCCTGCGGTCGCCTGATGGTGACCGCTTATTTTTGGCCGGGAAGGAGGACTTATTGGGTATGAATAGATTGCCTTACTGGGAAAAGGACCTAGATTTCCAGGTATCTGACCTGTTTCCCTACGATTTGGACCGTAGGCCTGTATCCTCAAATCGCGTGTATGGCGAGAGGATGGAGACGTTGGCGAAAGGAGCTTTGTCGATCGGAAGCGAATTTCTGTACGTCAGTGGACTGTCTCTGGGTACAGCAGGGACCATGACCTGGGACGGCTCTTTTGGGGAAGGTCTTGGAGTGTCTCTAGGCTTTACCCTCATGTTGGGGTACTCTTCCTCTATGGAGGAGGTTGTTCTTGATCTCCTCGATTCGGACCTAAAGTCCCTGGGCTCCGGTCTAATGGCCGGGGTCACTGACTGCCTTTTCTGGAGCTATTCCATGCCTAGGGAGGTCAGAAAGATCATAATGATCGCGACAGGACTTCCCCTTAAAGATGAGGTCGAATTCATCGATCTCCTCATAGAAGGCATAAACGGACATGATGGTGTCGACGGCTTGATCCCATACTACGCCGAGCTGTTTGGCCTGAGACGGTCAGCCGTTTCCTACGAGACTGACGACCTCCTCAGCCTGAGGATCTCCTCGGTGCTTCAGTCCTTTGAGATGTCGGAGACCCGTCAGATACTTGGGCCAGCTCCCGATCTTGAGATGCCACCTCTTTTCGAGATGAGATTTTCCCCCGGTTAGTTTTGTCAAATAGGTGCTTCGTGGTATAATCGAAGCTCATCGAACGGTGAACGTTACGACGAAAGAGAGGGGATATACGTATCCCCTCTCTTTCGTCGTAAGATGTTTTGTCTCACTACGCCCATTGAGATCGAGGTTTTTTGTTGTAATATGGGTGTAGGTGGTTTTGCATAAAAAAAGGGTTCCTAAAGGTAGGGGGAGTAGTGGCTATATGGCAGGTTCAGAGAACAAATCTCCTATGAGAGGCAAGTCTTCGAAGGACGTTAATATATCTCGCGACGACCTTAAGGTTTACATGGAGCGGATCAGAGAGCTCATCATGCAGGGTCGTAAGAATGGCTATGTCACGCAGAAAGACATAGAGAAGTTCATCCCTATAGAGTTCTGGAACACCGAGATCTTAGAGAACGTGTTCGAGAACCTGATGGAGATGGGAATAGAGGTTATCGAGGAGGGAGATGCACGGAATAAGGTCGCCTCTCAGCCCTCAGCAGCCTCCTCTTCCTCCGTGTCCTCCGATGAGGATCACGGCTACGTTGACGAGCTGGGCAAACTTGACGATATCCCTCTTACCGATCCGGTGAGGATGTACCTCAGGGAGATCGGTAAGGTTCCGCTTCTGGACGCTGCGGAGGAGGTCGAGCTGGCAAAAAGGGTCGAAAACGGCGAAGAGTTGGCCAAGCAGAAGATCATAGATGCCAATTTGCGTCTCGTAGTCAGCATCGCTAAGAAGTACATCGGGCGTGGAATGCTGTTTCTCGATCTGATCCAAGAGGGGAATCTTGGTTTAATTAGGGCTGTCGAGAAATTCGACTACAGGAAGGGCTTCAAATTCAGCACCTACGCTACCTGGTGGATAAGACAGGCCATAACCAGGGCCATCGCCGACCAAGCCAGGACCATAAGAATTCCGGTTCACATGGTGGAGACCATCAACAAGATGGTCCGAGTCGCCAGACAGTTGGTCCAGAAGCTGGGCAGAGAACCGACCGACGAGGAGATCTCCGCGGAGATGGAGATAGATGTCACCAAGGTGGAG
>JAQUTB010000094.1 GCA_028709985.1 Dethiosulfovibrio sp. | reverse complement strand
ATCTCCAAGAGCCTCGCCTCCGCGGGATACGCCGATTACTCCAAGTTCGAGGACATCGACAAGGCACCTGAGGAGAGAGAGCGTGGGATAACCATCAACATCTCCCACATCGAGTACCAGACCGACAAGCGTCACTACGCTCACATCGACTGCCCTGGCCACGCCGACTACATCAAGAACATGATCACCGGCGCCGCTCAGATGGACGGTGGTATACTGGTTGTCTCCGCCGCCGACGGCCCCATGCCTCAGACCCGTGAGCACGTCCTTCTCGCCCGTCAGGTCAACGTGCCCGCCCTTGTGGTGTTCATGAACAAAGTCGACATGGTCGACGACGACGAGCTTCTCGACCTGGTCGAGATGGAGATCCGTGAGCTTCTGGACAAGTACAACTTCCCCGGAGATGACGTGCCCATAATCCGCGGTTCCGCCCTTAAGGTCCTTGAGGAGAGCGACGGTAGCCGTGAGGATAAGTGGAGCAAGTCCATCTGGGAGCTTATGGACGCTTGCGACAACTACTTCCCCGATCCCGTCCGCGACACCGACAAGACCTTCCTCATGCCCATCGAGGACGTCTTCACCATCACCGGCCGCGGCACCGTCGTAACCGGCCGTGTGGAGCAGGGAGTCATCCACTCCGGCGACGAGGTGGAGATAGTCGGTATCAGGGATACCCAGAAGACCGTTGCGACATCCCTCGAGATGTTCCGCAAGATCCTCGACGAGGCCCTCGCAGGGGACAACGTGGGAGTTCTCCTTCGTGGAACCGGCAAGGACGACGTGGAGCGTGGTCAGGTTCTGGCCAAGCCCGGATCGATCAAGCCCCACACCAAGTTCAAGGCCGAGGTTTACGTCCTCAAGAAGGAAGAGGGCGGCCGTCATACCCCCTTCTTCAAGGGGTACAAGCCTCAGTTCTACTTCCGTACCACCGACGTAACCGGAGCCATCGAGCTTCCTGAGGGAGTCGAGATGGTCATGCCTGGGGACAACGCCACCTTCAAGGTGGAGCTTATCCACCCCATCGCCATGGATCCGGGCCTTCGCTTCGCCATCCGTGAGGGCGGTCACACCGTCGGCGCTGGCGTCGTAACCGAGATCACAGAGTAAATTATATAGTGGTCTGCCCCCGCATTGGCTGGGGCGGACCCTCATATTTGAGGAGTGAGTAATATGGCAGATCAGATAGGCCTTCAGTGTACCGAGTGCAAGAGGCGGAACTACATCAGCTCCGTGAACAAGAAAAACATGAGCGGAAAACTGGAGCTCAGTAAGTACTGCAAGTTCTGCAAAAAACACACCTTGCATAAAGAGACCAAGTAGTGTAGAATACGTTCTTGGCGCAGGTCCGTAGCTCGAATTGGTAGAGCACCGGACTCCAAATCCGGGGGTTGAAGGTTCGAATCCTTCCGGGCCTGCCATTTATCTTAAATTTAATGTGTGACGAAGGGAGGCCAGGGTCGTGCAGAAATTCTTCGGTTTTCTTCGTGAGGCCAGAGCCGAGCTCAAGAAGGTAACGTGGCCTGGCAAACAGCAGGTTTGGTATTCCACCCTGGTCGTCATATTCGTGACCCTACTTGTAGCTGTCTACCTCGGGATCGTCGATATGGCGTTGACGGGAATCTTCTCGAGGGTTATTGGATAGTTCTTCAGGTTGATGTCGTGAAGGACTCCAGTATCTGAGAGCAGGGAGGTTTAAGGGGGCCGAAGAATCGGGTCCCTTTTTTTATCATGGCGACCAATACACAGAGACAGTGGTTCATCGTACAGACCTACGCGGGATACGAGAATAAGGTCAAGGCCAACCTTGATCAGCGGATTGCGACCATGGGAATGGAGGACAAGATCTTCAACGTCCTCGTCCCGGTTGAGGAAAAGATGGTGGTCAAGGACGGCAAGTCCAAAAAGGTCATCAAAAAACTGTTCCCCAGCTACGTCCTGGTCGAGATGGTCATGGAGGACCAGCCTTGGTATGTGGTTCGCCACACTCCAGGCGTGACGGGGTTCGTCGGTTCGGGCAACCATCCGATACCTCTCAGCCAAAAAGAGATCGACGATGTCATGGACAAGATCGGCCGTTCCGGTTCAAACAAAACCGACAGGCCGACTTTCGAGATGAACTTCGTAAAAGGGGATGTCGTTAAGGTCAAGTCCGGCCCCTTCGAGGGTGCTGTTGGGCCTATCGTCGACGTCCTTCCCGACAAGGGTAAGGTAAAGTTCTCCGTGTCGGTTTTTGGAAGGGATACCCTCGTCGAAATAGACTATACAGAGCTGGAAAAGCTCTAGTTTTTATCGGTCGGTGAGTTCATCGGCTATGACAAACAAGTGAGAGGAGTTTTTACATATGGCCAAGAAAGTTATCGGTCAGATCAAGTTGCAGTTACCGGCGGGGAAGGCGACTCCGGCGCCTCCTGTTGGGCCTGCTCTTGGTCAGCATGGCGTCAACATAATGGAGTTCTGCAAGCAGTTCAACGCGAAGACCAGCGATCAGCCTGGGATGATAATCCCCGCGGTGATCACTGTCTACGCCGATCGTAGTTTTACCTTCGAACTTAAGACACCCCCAGCAAGCGTCCTGATAAAGAAGTTTGCCGGACTTCCGAAGGGATCCGGTGAGCCCAACAAGAACAAAGTCGGCACTCTGACCAAGGATCAGGTCAGGGAGATAGCCGAGATAAAGAGACAGGACCTTAACGCAAACGACGTGGAGGCGGCCATGTGCATGATCGCTGGGACCGCCCGTTCAATGGGAGTCACCATATCCGAGTAGGATATGTCTCCCAGTGGCAGGGAATATCTCCCGCTATGACCACAAACAAGGAGGACTTTTAAAATGGCAAAGGTAGGTAAACGTTATTCAGCTCTGTCCAAGAAGGTCGATCCCCTCAAGTTTTACGGGCTTGACGAGGCAGTCTCCCTGGTTAAGGAGAACGCCAACGCCAAGTTCGACGAGAGCATCGAGGTTCATCTTCGCCTAGGCGTCGATCCCCGTCATGCCGATCAGCAGGTACGTAGCACTGTGGCGCTTCCTCACGGAACAGGAAGGACCATCCGCGTGCTCGTCATCACCACCGGAGAGCAGGGAGAAGCTGCGAGAGAGGCTGGCGCGGACTTCGTCGGCGGAGAGGACATGGTCAACAAGATCCAGGGCGGTTGGCTTGATTTTGAGGCCGTCGTCGCCACTCCAGACGCCATGAAGCTAATCGGCCGTCTCGGTAAGGTCCTTGGGCCTCGTGGGCTTATGCCCCGTGCCAAGGCTGGAACCGTCACGAACGACGTGGCTGGAGCTGTCAGGGAGATCAAGGCCGGTAAGGTCGAGTTCCGTGTCGACAAGTTCGGCATAGTTCACAACTCTGTTGGCAAGGCCTCGTTCTCCAAGGAGAACCTCCTGGAGAACGTGAAGGCTTTCTATGCCGCGATCCTTAAGGTCCGTCCCTCCGCAGCCAAGGGCACATACGTGAAGAGCTTTACAATGAGCTCCACTATGGGCGTTGGGATAAAGGTGGACGCTTCCTCTGCTCAGAAGGATCTCTCCGAGTAGTTCTGGACATATATCCGTCCTTGATGTATAATTCCATCCGTTAACGAGCTTAAGACAGTGGGTTCTCTTATGAGAATAATGGCCTGTGCCGCCCGCCGAGGTTCGGGGTCCGTCAAATTCGGCCTGCATTGGCCGTGTATTTCGGTATAATCCCCCGGTCCTATGGATCTGGGGGTTTTTTATTTTTTCATAAATAAGGAGGTGAAAATATGCCTGCATCAGTAAAATATGAATTGGTCTCTGAACTTAGAGATAAGCTTCAAGGTGTTGAGGCTGTGTTTGTCTGTGAGTACAGAGGTCTTAACGTCGCTCAGGCGACCGAGATTCGCCGTCTCGTCAGAGAGGCCGGTGGAGAGATGAAGGTTGCCAAGAACACCCTGGTTAGGATAGCTCTTTCCGAGGTGGGGATGGCTTCCCCTGAGGATCTCACAGTGGGGCCTAACGTCTACGTCATAGCTCCCACCAACAGCCCTGCCGTGGCGAAGGCTCTCAAAGAGTTCGCCGCTAAAAAAGAGAACAAGGCCATGATCGTCAAAGGTGGCGTCATGGGAACCAACGTTCTCAACATGGACCAGGTTATGGCTCTGGCCGATCTGCCCTCCAGGGATCAGCTTATCGCTATGGTCGTCGGAACCATCGCGGCTCCCCTTCGTGGTCTGGTCACGGTGCTCTCCGGTCCCGCAAGAGGCTTGGTCACCTGTCTTTCACAGCTGGCTGAGAAGAAAGGTTCTGACGCAGCGTAAAGTTGCCTGAACACGTATTTAAAAAAAACATATACCGAAGGGACTTTCCCAGAGGATTTTAAGGAGGAAAAATATAATGACCCGTGATGATATCATAAAGGCTATTGAAGAGATGTCCGTGCTTGAGCTCTCCGAGCTCGTGAAGGAACTTGAGGATAAGTTCGGTGTGTCTGCAGCCGCTCCTGCCATGATGATGGCCGCTCCTGCCGCTGCTGCCGCTGTGGTGGAGGACGAGAAGACCGAGTTCAACGTCGTTCTTAAGGCCTCCGGCTCCGAGAAGATAAAGGTCATCAAGGTCGTCCGCGAGATCACCGGCCTTGGCCTTAAAGAGGCTAAGGAGATCGTCGACAACCCTGGCAAGGCTCTCAAAGAGGGAGTCTCCAAGGAAGAGGCCGAGGCCCTTAAGAAGCAGCTTGAGGAAGTCGGCGCTTCTGTCGAGCTCGCCTAACTCCTACAAAACGAATAAAAAAGGCGATTCCATTGTGGAATCGCCTTTTTTATTGACCTCATGTGGGCGTTATGGTATTCCCTTGATAGGGAATATCATTATCTTTTAGGAGGTCTTGCCGTGAGTGAACTGAGGAAGGCTGTAGATGCGTTTTGGAGCGATCTGAAGGGCGGACGTAACAACATCATCAGCTGCGATCAACTCAACCAGTCCATTGAAAAAGGCTGCCCCATGTATATCCTCGACATACGTAAGCCAGAGGACTACGACGAGAAGCACATAGAGGGGGCGATCAACGTTCCCTGGGCTGAGGTGGGAGACTATCTTGACGATTTTCCAAAGGACGAGAAGATAATAGTCATATGCTACACAGGCCAGACGGCGGGGCAGACCGTAGCGATTCTCAGACTTTTGGGCTTTGACGCCTGTTCCCTAAAAGGTGGTATGAGCTGCGATCAGGCCTATCTTCCTCTCACTGCTACATGTTCCTCCTGATCTTAATATAGCCCCTCTGTCAGAGTGGCCTCACTGCCCGACGATAACATCGTCGGGTTTTTTGTGTTATTTGCCCTTTTTAGCCCTATAATCTTGGCATAGTTCGAAAGGGGTGCTATCTATGGTAGTAGACGTTCATGTTCACGTTTATCCTGAGGATCTGGTCAGGGATCAGGAGTCCATATCCCAGAGGGAACCTCACTTTGACCTTCTGACCCACAACAGGGTTCATAAATGGGGAACAGTGGAGGATCTTATAAAGAGGATGGACGATACCGGCGTAGAAGAAAGCTGGATATTCGGCTTCGCGTTCAAGGATATGGGGCTATGTCGCCTCTGCAACGATTATGTGATAGAAGCGGTAGGTCGATGGCCGGGCAGGTTAAAGGGAATGGCCGTAGTCCCTCCGTTACACCCGGACGCGGAGGGAGAGATCGCCCGATGTCACGAGTCGGGTCTTATCGGCGTAGGGGAGCTTTTTCCCCAGGGACAGGGGCTGGATCTGGACGACGCCAGACAGACATGGCGTATGGTCGGGGCCTGTCACGAGAGGAATATGGTCCTCTTGATCCATACAGCCGAGCCTGTGGGGCACGACTACGACGGCAAGGGCAACGTGGGGCCCAAAGAGGCCGCCGAGTTCTGTATAAACCATCCTGAGGCCAAGGTTATCTTTGCCCACTGGGGAGGCGGCCTTTGGCTCTATGAGTCCATGCCGGAGATGAGAAAAATACTTGCAAACGCCAGATACGACACCGCCGCATGGCCGTGGCTGTACGGACCTGAGGTGATGGACGCAGCCCTTGCCCTGGGGGTCGGAAACAAGATCCTTTACGGCTCGGATTGGCCTATACTGGGTTACGACAGGTATCTTAAGCTGCTGGAGAGAACCTCCTTGTCTGAACAGCAGGTCTCCATGGCTACCGGGGGAAACGCCAGATCCTTTATGCAACAGGCCTGTTGACAATTTTGGCGTCCCAAGATATACTACCTCTTGCGTTGGTGAGCTTAAGCCCTGGGCGGTTAGCTCAGCGGTAGAGCATCTGCCTTACACGCAGAGGGTCACAGGTTCGAAACCTGTACCGCCCACCATTCATCAACCCGACCTTGCGGGGTCGTAGCTCAGTTGGTTAGAGTGCCGGCCTGTCACGCCGGAGGTCGCGAGTTCAAGTCTCGTCGGCCCCGCCATTTCAACAAAACCCCTGTGTGGCGAGATAGCTCAGTAGGTAGAGCAGCGGACTGAAAATCCGCGTGTCCCCAGTTCGACTCTGGGTCTCGCCACCACTTTGCGGAAGTAGCTCAGGGGTAGAGCACAACCTTGCCAAGGTTGGGGTCGCGGGTTCAAATCCCGTCTTCCGCTCCAGTTCGGCGGCATAGCCAAGTGGTAAGGCAGAGGACTGCAAATCCTTTATCCCCGGTTCGAATCCGGGTGCCGCCTCCACATATTCCTCGGTAGCTCAGTTGGCAGAGCGGGTGACTGTTAATCACTAGGTCGCAGGTTCAAGTCCTGC
>JAQUTB010000093.1 GCA_028709985.1 Dethiosulfovibrio sp. | reverse complement strand
TAAGTCGAAACACTGGACATCGTAGAGGTTGTCCACCAGGCCCTCCTCGAGAAAACGGACCATCTGGGAGGTTATACCTACCATGGCGAAACTGCCCCGAAAGCCACGGTCCGTCATGATCTCCCTGAGATAGAGGGCTGTCGCAAGAGAGGCTCCTCCCGCTCCGGTCTGGAACGACACCCCTTCACGCCATAGCCCCGATGCGTCTATGGCCAAAGAGGCATACCTGGCGATGGTCAGGGCAACGGGATCCCTGGGAAGTTTTGTCGTTCCCGAGACTATCCCGGACGGATCACCGATTGAATCCACCGAAACGACCATATCCACAAGGCTTTGGTCTATAGAGGCCGGGACAACCCTGGAAATCAGGTTATCGGTGACAGCTATGACCGTTTTAGCGTGAGCGGCGTCGGCCATAGCGTAGCCCAAAGAACCACAGGCGGAGGGACCGATAACCCCGGATATATTCCCCCGACCGTCGCAGGTAGGAGCGGCTATAACTGCGATATCCACAAATAGCTCTCCGGACTCGATAGCCCTGGGACGACCGCCGTGGGTCCTGAAGGTGACGGTGTTACTCACCCCACCACAAGAGACGAAGTCCGCCACAGGACCGCTCATGTAGTTTACGTCCAGATCGGTTACAGTGCCGTTTTTGACGTGGTCGACCAATGGAGCGTGGACGGGGAATATAGAGCTGGCGGCGACCTTTAAACCTTTGACGCCGAGGGACGACGCTGCGTCCAGGGCCATGTTCAGCACTCCGTCGCCGTTTCTAAGGTGGTGATGAAAGGACACTGTCATACCATCCTTGAGCCCCGCCTCTTTAAGGGCCTGAGCCAGACCTGTCACCGTTTTATCTAAACCCACTCTAATCCCCTCCTATCAGGGCAAGGATCTTTCTGGCCCTGGCTGCGACGGGAGCGTCCACCATCTTGCCGCCCACCGAGACGACCCCCTTGCCCAACCTCTCCCCCGCCTCGAGGGCGTCCACCACCAGCCTCGCCCACTCTATCTCCCTGTCGGAAGGTGTGAAAGATCTATTAACCACCTCCACGTGACGAGGGGAGATAACCGCCTTTCCGTCGAATCCCAACGACCTAGCCAAATCCGAATCTGTCTTAAGCCCTTCCATATCGTCGACGTCGGTGAAAGGAGTGTCTATACAGTCGACACCGGAGGACTTTGCCGCCATAACCAGTCGCCCTCTGGCGTAGGATATCTCAGACCCTGCCTTGGTCCGCTGGACCCCTAAAGCAGCGGTCAGATCCTCCGCACCGAGGAGCACGCCACTGACCCTTGGGCCTCCTGCTATGGATTTGGCGTTTTCCACCCCCTCGGGGGTCTCGATAAGGGCCATGACCGACAGAGGGCTCTTAGCATCTGTCTCCTCCGACGAAAGGGCCTGATCCAGGGAGACCAGGTCCTGAACCGACTGGACCTTAGGCAACATTATCGTATCCGCCCCAGCGACGACCATATCCCTCAGGTCCTCCCGCCAAAAGGGAGTGTCCAGCGAGTTTATCCTGACTATCCTCTCGCCTCTACGGGTTCCCAGGGACATGAGGCAGTTTCGGACCAATATCCTGGCACAGTCCTTCTGGTCCTGGGCTACTGCGTCCTCAAGGTCGAATATAACCCCATCGGAGCCGAACACCTGGGAGTTCACCACCATACCGGGGTTGTTTCCCGGCACAAAGAGCAGACTTCGCCGCTTCATGAGGTACTCCTGCTTCCTCTGAGAACCGCAGCCTCGACCCTGGCTCGGATGGTGCAGTCCAGAGCCCCTCTATCCCTTATTGTCACCAAACAGTCGGACACTCCCATATCACTGAGCACCGACAGAACCGAACTCTCTATTGCCCTTCCGAATTGGGCCATGACCACGCTTTCCACCGTAACGGAAACACCGGCGCCGGGCTCTACCGTGACCATAGCGTCGTTGGATTCCATGGAACCCGCCACAGCGGTCTTAACCACGTCCATAAAAGCACCCCCCACAGACAAAAGCGCCGGAGGGGTCCTCCGGCGCCTCTTATAGACCTACCCTAACCCAAAATCGGCAGGAGAAGGCTCACCATTATGAGAATCAACGCGCCTCCGAGACGGGAGGAAATCTGGGCAAAAGGCATAAGCTCCATCCGCTTTGCGGCGGAAAGTACCGCCACGTCTCCGGTTCCTCCCATGTTTGACATACAGAGCCCCGCTGTCAGGGCGGACTCGACAAAGTTAAAGCCCACCAACATTCCGGCAAAGCCGGAACCAAGCACCGCACCGAGGACTACCACCGCCACTAGGACAATGTACTGCACGGAAATAGCGTTTATAACCGCACCCAAATCGGTGTAGGCCACCCCTATGCCCACCAACAGAGCGGCGGTAAAGTTCTTGGCGACGAACTTATACCACATATTGCAGCTCTTCTGGATCATCTCGGGAATCAGGTCGAATATTTTACAGAGTGCTACCGCTATTATCATAAGGGCATAACCGTGAACCATGGGAATAAACTTGTTCAACAGGCTCCCCAGAACGAAGAACAGACAGGACACGGTTATCCCCGTCCCCATCATCTCAAGGTTGGGGGCCATCTCGACTTCCTTCTCGACCTTGAAATCCTTCATCAGGTGACCGTTGCCGGTCAAAGATGGTTTCGCCTTGCCCAGCTTGTCCAGCAGCCCAGCCGCCACGATGGACATTACGTTTCCGAGGGCCAGTGCCGGGATCAAGATGGACAGTATCTCTTTGGTATCTATCTTGGTAACCGAGCTGAATATCTGGGACATTGGGACAGCTCCAGCCCCCATACCGCCGCCCATTATAGGCATAGCTATGTGCATTATCCCCTGTTGCCATCCGTATCCCATGAGACCAGCCGCCCCCGCAGCCATCCCACAGGCAACGACCACACCGGCGATCAGCGGTATCGCGTACCTGACGCCGGCCTTGATGAGAAGGTCGGAGCTTATACCAAGGATGCTGCCGCAGATAAGGGCAGCGATGTAAAAATCCAAAAAGCCCCCGCCCTTCATGAAGTCGGACACTATCTTGGCCGTTCCCTCGGGCATTATCCCGAAGTAGACCATAGCCGCCGTGCCGAATATACAGACAAGAGGAGCTCCGCCTAGATATTCGTTCACCAGGGGGGTTTTGCTGCCTATAACGTCCATTATGGCCCCTAAGGTCATCATAACGGCGAAAGCCCCTATCATGCCCTTTGGCAACTTACCGAAGGCCACGGCGGCGATCACCAAAGCCATAGCCACCCCGAAAAGAATCGGGGACATCCCGCCTATCGTAAAGGACCTGTTTTCCGACTGCACCATAGATACCGTCTCCCTTCCCTTTTTAAATCCGAGCCAGGCCGGACTTCCGGGCGGCCTCCGCTACCGCCTGGGCTACCGCTGGCACGACCCTCTCGTCGAGAGCCTCTGGAATTATGTGCTGAGGTGACAGCTCGCTATCGCTAACTAGACCGGCCAAAGCGTAGGCGGCGGCCAGCTTCATTGACTCGTCTATGTTGCTGGCCCTGACGTCCAGAGTTCCTCTGAAAATTCCAGGGAAGCCGAGGCAGTTGTTGATCTGGTTGGGGAAGTCGCTCCTGCCTGTGGCGACCACAGCCGCACCTGCCTCCAGGGCCTCAGTGGGATATATCTCCGGTGTAGGGTTGGCCATGGCGAATATTATGGCGTCCTTGGCCATCTGCTTAACCATCTGAGAGGTGAAAAGCCCCGGGCCGGAGATTCCAAGGAACACGTCCGCTCCCTTTATGACGTCTCCGAGCTCACCGCTCTCGTTGTCTCGGTTGGTCTCCTGGGCCATCTCCTCTTTGATCCAGTTCATGTTCGCCTGTCTACCTCTGTAGATGGCTCCGGCCCTGTCGCAGAGAATCACGTTTCCGGCCCCTACGGACTGAAGGAGCTTGCATATAGCGATTCCGGCGGCTCCGGCACCGTTCATGACTATCTTGACGTCCTCCATGGACTTGCCCACTATTTTGAGGGCGTTTATAAGGCCAGCCAGGACTATGACCGCCGTTCCGTGCTGGTCGTCGTGAAACACCGGAATATCCAGCCGTTCCTTCAGCTTTCTCTCCACCTCGAAACAACGGGGGGCTGAGATATCCTCCAGGTTTATGCCGCCAAACCCGGTGGAGATCATGGCTGTGGTCTCAACTATGACGTCGACGTCCTTGCTACCGACGCAGATAGGAAACGCGTCGACCCCTGCAAAACGCTTGAACAGAACCGCCTTACCCTCCATCACCGGCAGTCCAGCGGCGGGACCGATATCCCCAAGGCCTAAGACCGCGCTGCCGTCGGTGACGACCGCCACCATGTTGCCCTTGGTCGTATAGGTATAAACGTCGTCGGGATTTTCGTGGATCTTACGGCAGGGCTCTGCCACACCAGGGGTGTAGACCACCGCCAGGTCGTGCATATCCTCCACCGGAATTTTGCTGTCCACCGTCAACTTTCCCTTTGCTCTGGAGTGGGCCTCCAGGGACTCACCGTAGATATCCATGTCGCTCATAGCAACCTCTCCCTTCGGAATTTCCAGATACGTCTGACAAAGCTCTACTCTCTCAATTTACAGCGACAGAGCCCATCAGACAACCTATTTGGATATAAAAAATGATTTTGAACATAAAGTTCAAGCCATGACCTGTAGCCGTCGGTATGTTATCCCAGATAAAGCTATAATGTCCATACACAGTCCAGTTTGGGAGATGATTAACATAACGGCTCGCTTACACCACTGGAAAAACGCAAAAAGGCTCTCTCTGAGGGGGAAGCTCATTCTCCTAATTCTGGGCCTCTTCGCCTTGAGCCTTCTGGTGACTGGCTTCGTGGTGAGAACCACTGTGGTACACCAGTTTGAGAGGCGAATGGCGGAAAACACCATGAACATAGCCATAGCCGTGGCCACAATCCCGGACATAATAGAAAACGTGGGAAAGGCCGACGGATCGTCGACGATTCAGCCACTGGCGGACTCCATCAGGAGGGAGACCGGGGCAGAGTTTATAGTGGTGGTGGACATGGAGGGCATCCGATATTCCCACAAAGTCCCAGAGAGGATCGGCAAGAAGGTTGTGGGGGGAGACGAGGGACCAGCTCTCCAGGGCAGAAGCTACATATCCAGGGCGGTAGGGACGCTGGGACCGTCCCTCAGGGCCTTCGTGCCCATATACAGGGACAAAATCCAGGTCGGGGCGGTGCTGGTGGGGACCTTGCTGGACAACGTCAAGAGGGAGATATGGAGCATCACCTTAAACATCCTCCTGGCACTTATGCTTGGGCTTGTGGTGGGAGTGATAGGTGCGACTACGATGGCGGACGAGGTGAAAAGCTCCATGAGAGGCCTGGAGCCTGAGGAGATAGACCGACTTCTGTGGGAGAAGGAGGCCATGTTGGAGTCCATCAGGGAGGGTATCGTGGCGGTTGACGGCGAAGGTAAAATTACCCTGGTGAATAACCAAGCGAGACGGCTTCTCGAACTGCCTGGGTCTGGCGTCATAGGCAAACCGGTGGAACAGGCCATACCTAACAGCCGACTCTTAGAGGTGCTGAAGACCGGAATATCTGAATACGACAGAGAGCAGCTCCTCGGGTCGGTGAGGATAATGACCAACAGGGTTCCAATCACATTCAAGGGCAACGTGGTAGGGGCTATCGCCAGCTTTAGGGATATGTCGGAGATAACCGCCATGGCGGAGGAGCTGACCAGCGTCAACCGCTACGTGGACGCACTCAGGGTCGGCAATCACGAGTTTATGAACAAGCTCCAGACCATCAGTGGCCTGATACAGCTCGGAGAGTCGGACAAGGCACTCTCGTTCATCTCCAGGACGGTGCAGTTCACCCACTCGACCATGTCTTTTATCACCAGCAGGATAAAAAACCCTTCTGTGGCGGGACTACTGCTCGGCAAGACGGGACGGTGCAGGGAGCTGGGAATCGACTTTAAGATAGACCCCGACAGCTACCTAGGACCTCAGGGCAGAATAGACTCCAACTCCCTAGTGGTGGTAGTGGGAAACCTGCTGGAAAACGGCATGAACGCCCTGTTGGACGTCCCTGTCGACAGGAGGACCCTGGAGCTAGCCATATTCGACGAATCAGGCAGGATAATCATATCGGTCAAAGACCAAGGGCCTGGCGTACCGGAAGAGATAAGAGACAGGATATTCGAGAAAGGTTTTTCGACCAAGAAAGGCACTAACAGAGGGGTAGGGCTCCACAGCGTAAAGAGCGCAGTTGAAGCCTACGGAGGAGAGATCTCCCTCGACTCGGTGGAGGGGGAATACGCCGAGTTCCTTATAAACCTTCCGAACGGATGTGATAATCGTTGAATCCCATAAGGCTCATGATAGTCGAAGACGACCCTATGGTAATGGACATACACAGGAGATTTGTCCAGTCCTTCTCCGGCTTTTCCGTGGAGGCCACAGCAAAAAGCGGCAAAGAGGCCCTTGAGGCACTGAATAAAATCGGGATCGACCTGCTCATACTGGACATATATATGCCGGAACTGGACGGCCTTGAGACCTTAAGGCGTATAAGACAGGACAGAAGGGACATCGATGTCATAGTGGTATCGGCGGCCCACGAGATCGACACGGTGCGAGAGGTCATGAGGCTTGGGGCCTTCGACTACGTCGTAAAACCCTTTACCTACGAAAGGCTAAGCCAGGCCATGGAGGGCTACAGGACTTACCTCAAAAAGAGGGGAGATCTGGACCAAAGGGACATCGACAGCATTATGAGGCGAGAAG
>JAQUTB010000092.1 GCA_028709985.1 Dethiosulfovibrio sp. | reverse complement strand
ACGAAGACCATAGGGTCCAAGGTTCCGCCCGATATGAGGTAGACCCCGGTCATTATCATCACAATCAGGCCGACCCTGGCGCAGGCTATGGCAGCCATGACCAGCGGTCCGACCAGGCCCTCTATGCGAATGCTCTCCTTCATGAGGTTCCTGAAGGCCCTCTCCAGCCGGACGAAGCGGCTTCCGGTCAGGTTATAGGCCTTAACCACCCTTATGCCGTAGAGGTATTCCTGAAGCCTGTTGGACGCGTCGTGTTTGGCCTTCATGTGCTTTGCCCCGAGCATCCTGAGCACCCTTGTCGCTACGGTCAGGACCATCAGGCCGATGGGGAGGACGGAGAACATGGCCAGGGCCATCCTCCAGTCCAAAAACCAAAGTCCGGTGAAGGCGATTAACGGCAGTATCAGTGCTCCAACCAGCTGGGGGACGAAGTGGGATACCGCATGTTCCAGAAGGGCGAAGTCCCCCATTATCATGTTGGCCATGTCCCCTGGGTCCCTGCCGGAGAGGTAGCCCAGGGGGAGCTTTCTCAGGTGCTCCGCCAGTGCCGCCCTTCCCTTCGCCGCCATGGAGTAGGCCCCTCTATAGTTGGCCCTGTACGCCGGGACCTCCCCTATAAACACCACGACGGTGTAGGCCAGCAGGGCGCCGCATATCCACCACAGACCCGATATGTCCAGAGGCTCCCCCGCCCCGAAGCCCCTGAACAGGATGTGTATTCCCTGTAGGACCAGTATGAAAGGCCCCAGGTTGATCATGTTCGATAGGGCCGTGAAGGCTATGGGCTTTATCAGGCTGGAGCGGTTTCCAGCGGTTATATTGTCGAAAAATCTCATCATACTGCCTTCTTCCTTCCAAGTCCCCATTCCCTGGCGCTGGTGTGGGCGGTCCACATCCTGTGGTATAGATCGCCGTTAGCCACAAGGTCGCCGTGGGTTCCCTCCTCGGACAGCCGTCCCTCTTTGAGGACCACTATATGGTTGGCCTCCCTTATGGTTGACAGCCTGTGGGCTATGATTATGACCGTCTTGTCCTTTATCAGCTCTTTAAGGGCCAGCTGCATTTTGTGCTCGTTCTCCGGGTCGGCGAAGGCGGTGGCCTCGTCCAGGACCAGAATGGGAGAGTTTTTGAGTATTGCCCTTGCTACTGTGACCCTCTGCTCCTCTCCGCCGGAGAGGTAGACCCCTCCCTCGCCTATGAGGGTGTCGTATCCCTTCGGTAGTCTCTCTATAAAATCGTGGCACTGGGCCGCCTTGGCCGCCGCGATAACCTGATCCCTTGTGGCGTTGGGATTGCCCAGGAGGATGTTGTTGTATATGGAGTCGAAGAACAAAAAGGTGTCCTGAAACACGAAGGACACGGTCTCCATGAGCTTTTCCGTCCCCATGTCCCTTATGTCTACCCCTCCTATGGAGATGGATCCCTTGTCCACGTCCCAGAACCTAGGTATGAGGTTTGCTGCGGTGGATTTGCCCGATCCCGATGGGCCGACCAGGGCGGTCACCTCTCCCTGCCTTGCGGTGAAGGTCAGGTCACCCAGGGCCTCTATCCTGGTGGACTCGCCGTGAGTTCCGTAGGAAAAGGAGACGTTGTCGAAGGACACATCGTAGCTGGAGGGAATCTTGGGATTGCTCGGCTCCGATACCTCCGGCTCGGCCAGTATGGCGTCTATTCGGTCCACGCCCTCGGAGATGTCCCTGAGGGTGGAGGATATGTACATTATCTTGTAGAGGGGGGCCGCCATGGCCGGGGCCATTATGACGAAAAAAAGCACCGTGAGGCCAAGGGACAGGTCCCCGGGCCTGCGGCTCAGCAGATACACCCCGACGGGGAGGACGAAGGCCACGAAGGACGTCAGAATCGTCCTGAACAGTATAAATCCGTTTTGAAACTGGTCGGTGAACTTGGTGACCATCTGGCTGTAGTCCACCATGTCCCGATAAAACTGCCTGAACGAGTGGACCGTCCTTCCGAACACCTTCACCGCAGGCATACCCCTGACGTACTGTATGGCCGAGGCGTTGATCCGCTCCAGGGAGTCGTAATAAGCCTTCATCATCCTCTTGCCTCTGTCTCCTGTCATCATGGAGGCCTGGGCCCCAAAGCCCAGGAGCACCGCCAGGATACAGGCGGAGGTTATCCAGGGGTTGAGGGAGAACATGGCGACGGCGGTTATAACGACTGTAGCGACTACGTTGACCAGGTCCGGTATTTTGTGGGCCACGAAGTTCTCTATCTTCTCCACGTTCTGCTCCAAGGTCTTCTTTATGGCTCCGGTGGAGGTCCTGGATAGGTATCCAAGGTGCAGTTTTCCCAGATGGTCCGCTAACGCCACCCTCAGACCGTAGAGTATCCTGAAGGCCGCCACGTGGGACGCCATGGCGCTGACGTAGAGAAAGACCATAGACGCCGCTATCCCCAGGAAAGCCCATATACCCCAGAACTTCATGGTGTAGCTATCGACCTTCGATAGGTCCCCCCAGTGGTTCATGAGCTGGGCCAGAATGTGGTAGGCCGACAGGTATGGAACCAGGGCGAACACCGCGCTGACCGCCGACAGCCCGCCGGATAGCACCAGGAGCCCCTTTTTCTCGCCGGCTATCTGGAGCAGTCGGCTGAATCCTCTTTTTCTCAAACGAATAACCTCCTTAATCCCGGTCTCCCTATGGCTTGAGCCCCCGGAGGACCATCGAGGTCAGGTCCTTGAGGTACTTTTCGTCGGAGACCATATCGTAACTTCCGTGCTTTACGTGTTCCTCTATGTGTCCGTGATACTCCCACCAGACGTGGACGGCGCCGCATATCATCACAGTGACGCTCAGAGGGGAGATGTCGTCTCGGATCTCCCCTCTGGCCTGGGCTTCTTTTATGGATTTTTCATACCATTTATGGATGTCCTCCTCTCCCGACCAAGGGGCGTCGTCGCCCTCCAGCCTGCCCCAGTTTGCCATGCGGACCATGTTGGGGTTGTCCCTGTAGAAGCCGAAGGAGGTCTTTATCATGTCCTCTATGAAGTTCTCCGCCGTGCCCTCCGGTGGCATAGCGCCGCCTTTGCCCTCGCTCCAGCTAGTCACGATCCTCTCCTTTACCGCCCTGTATAGCTCATCCTTGGAGTGGAAGTGAAACAGCACTAAAGGCCCGGAGGCCCCGCTTCTTCTGGCTATCTCCCTTATCGAGGCCCCTGCGAATCCCCTTTCCGCAAAGACCGACTCCGCCCCGTCCAGGATGGCTTTTTTCGTCCCCTCTGGATCTCTTATCGCTCTTTTATCCCTCATAGTTATCCCCCTCATGCTTACTTATCGTTTGGTAAGTTACTACCATATAACATTTTTGTCAAGGTCGAAAATAGGAAAGGGCCGGAACCCTTAGGCTCCGACCCTCTCCTATTTCTTTAGGATACCTCTAAAAACTCATATTTGGGTCCCCTCGGAGAGACCGTCCCGCCTGCGCCCTGTTTCGCCCAACCATATACTCGACCTGCCTGTTCCGTAAGAACCGCCTCGGAGGGCACGTCCTGTGCCCCCTCGGCTTGGGGCAACGTCCTGTCGCCCCATTCTTACTACACGACGGCAGGTCGAGTATAAGGGCTCAAATGGGCTACGTCGGAACGATCTCTCCGAGGAGCGGTGTTTTTAGAGATTCCTTTTAGTTCTTTACCGCCAATCCCGCTTCCTTCGTACGAAATTTCTTGAGCTCCGTCTCTATGGACTGGGCCAGTTTCGCCAGCTTCTCCGCCTCTTTTGCCACGTTCTCGGAGGCCTTGGCTGTCTCCTGGGACGATCCCCTTATGGAGCCGACCTTCTCCGCCATCTCCACGGTGGACTTGGACGCTAGGTCTACGGCTCTGGCCATCTCGTTGGACGACGCCGCCTGTTCCTGGGATGTGGCGGCGATGTTCTGCATCGCTCCGTTGACGGTCTTTATGCTCTCCAATGTCCGTTCGAGGCCTACTCTGGCCTCGGACGCCTTATCGACCGTCTTTTTCATAGTTTCCTCGTTTTCCTTCGTTATGGCGATGGAGTCCTTGGCCTGTCTCTGTAGGTCGCCTATGAGCACGTCGATTTTCCCCGCCGCATGCCCCGATTCCTCCGCTAGCTTCCTAACCTCCTCCGCCACGACAGCGAAGCCTCTTCCTGCCTCCCCGGCCCTTGCGGCCTCTATGGCTGCGTTCAGGGCCAGCAGGTTGGTCTGATCGGCGATGGAGTTTATGGTGTCGATGAAGCCGGTTATCTTCTGGACCGACTCGGCAAGGCTGTTCATCTTTTTGACTGTCTCCTCGGACTTCTTGCCCACCGATTCGACTCCGTCTATTACCACCGATACCAGTTTCACCGCCCCTTCCGCGGTGTTGGTGGCTACGGCTGTGGCCTCGGTCCCCTGGGTTGCCGACTCGGCCGCCATGTGGGCGCTGGACGAAACCTCCTCGACTCCTGCGTTGGTCTCCTCCAACGACGCGGCGTTGGTCTCAGCCAGTGCCACCATCTCCTGGACCGCCTGTTTCACCTCGTCCATGGAGGCGCTGGTCTGCTCGCTGAGGGCCGCGAGCCCTGACGAGCTGGTGCTTATGTGGGTGGACTCCCCTGCCACGTGTTCTATTGTGGAGCGGAATCCGTCAACCATGTCGGCGATGGCCAGGATCATGTGCCCCAGCTCGTCTTTTGCCCTGTAACCTATGGACCTTGGGTCCACGGTCAGGTCTCGATCCTTTATGGACGACGCTATGGCCGAAATCTTTCGAAGCGGGCAGGATATGCCCCGATAGGTCAGGAAAACCGTGATGAAGGTGGTCACCAGAGCTATAAGGGATATTATCAACAGGGGAAGGGTCATGGATTGTATAAGCGACGCCACGGCGCTGTTGGGATATAGTATCGCCAGGGAGATTCCCCACGGAGTTGAGGTGTAAAACGCCGTATGAGCCCCTCTGATATCTACGTCGAGGGTTCCTGTCTCGCCGGAGATCATCCGCTTGCCGAGCTCAGAAAGGTCTTTTTCTGGCTTTTCGTTGAGCTTGGCGACCATGACGGCCGCCTCGATTGGACCGGATATGACCATGCCCTCTCCGCTGAGGAGGAGCCCCTTCCCCTGTCCTAGGATGGTGAGTTTTTTTGTGAACTCCACCAGGTGGTCTATACCTACGTCGGCACCGACCGCGCCTATTAGGTTGCCCTGGTCATCGTGGATAAGGGTGCTCAGGGATATGACCGGCTGTTTTGTGGTGACGTCTATATAGGGCTCGGTTACCCCGATCTTGCCCTTGCCTAGCTTTTTGGCTAAGACGTACCAGCTTCTCTTTCTGGCGTCGAAGCCATCGGGAGGGACCAACCTGTGGCTTGTGGCGAAGTCTCCGTTGCTCTCGAAGCCGAAGTAGAGGTCCTGAAAGCCTCTTTTCTCGTTTCTTCCCAGGGACTCGACCATGATGTCCTGCATGTCGGTGAAGCTCCTTTTTCCCTCCCTCCATGCCTGAGCTATTGCCATGGCGTTGTTGTCGATTATCCCCGCCAGCATGTCGAAGTGCTCCTTGACGATCTCGGAGGAGCCTCTGACCGTCTCTATTCCCGTTGCTGAGACCTGGTCCTTGAGGATTTTGTCGCCCTTTAGAAAAGTCGTTCCACCCATTCCGACAAGGGTCAGCACCAGTATGACCAGCAGTAGGCCAAACCTGTGGCGTATAGTCATCCCATTCACCTCCCGAATATGCGAGACCTGTAACATTTCTCTGCTTTTCGATTATATCCCAAAGGAATGGCATATCTCAAGAAATATAGCCAGCGGAGAGCCGATAGTTCGGCCTCCGCTGGCTAATGGTTTAACCTGGTATCAGGTGTCTGTGGTTCATGTGTAGGCTTTCTTCGGTCACTTTTTCTATGAAGTCTCCGTCGTGGGACGACACCAGGTATCCCCCTGGGAAGTTCCTGAGGGCCCCTATTAGCCTGTCCGTTGCGTCCTGATCCAGCCCAGCGGAGGGCTCATCAAGCAGCAAGAAGGCAGGCCTCATTGAGAGCACCGTGGCGAGGGACCCCAGTTTCTTCTGCCCTCCCGAGAGGGTATAGGGGGGACAGTCGGCCAGGTCCTCGATTCCCAGGGAGCGAAGCACCTCCATGGACAGTTCCTTTGCGCTATTTTTGTCCAACCCCGAGTTTAGAGGGCCGAAGGCCACGTCGTCCAGGAGGGTCGGGCAAAAAAGCTGGTCGTCGGGATCCTGAAACACCATGCCTATACAGCTGCGCAGCTTTCTCCAGCCTTCTTCGTCCTGGACCGGTCGGCCCATAAAGAAGATGGTCCCACTCTGGGGTAAGAGAAGGCCCATCATGATCCTGAAGAGAGTGGTTTTCCCGGATCCGTTGTGTCCCCTGAGGGCCAGTCTCTGCCCCTGTTCAATAGCCAGGGATAGCCCCTCCAGCACCGGGATTCCCGGCCTGTAGGAGAAGCAAATCTCCGTCATTTCGATGAGGCTCAAAGGATAAGACACCCCCCGAATATCGCCACCAGGCTTCCAAACCGGGCTATGTCCGGCATCCTCATGGGAAGGGGCTCGTGGACCGTGGGGAAGGTTCCGTCAAACCCCCGGAGCATGAGGGCGTCGTTCACCCTCATGGATCGGTCGTAGCTCTTGACTAAAAGCGATCCCACCAGCGAGGCGGCGGTCCTAAGCCCCATTTTTGACAATCCCGGCCTGTATCCTCAGCAAAGATACTTAATCCTTCCAAGCTTGTTTTGCTTCCCGATTTACAGGCTGGTTGTTCTTTGGCAGATTCAGCACCTGCAGTCGATTTTGCGG
>JAQUTB010000091.1 GCA_028709985.1 Dethiosulfovibrio sp. | reverse complement strand
AGCGGGACGCTGGAGAGGATCTTCAGCACCAGCCATGGGGCAAAGGACAGCATGAGGCTTAACGGGTTCAAGATTAACATTCCTCCTTCAGATTTGTGGACTCAGTTTTAGGAAAACTCTAAAAACGCTGGTCCTCGGAGAGATCGTTCCGACGTAGCCCATTTGAGCCCGTATACTCGACATGCCGTAGGCGGAACGACCTCTCCGAGGGGATCCGAACGTTAGTTTTTAGCGATGTTCACATGTCTTCAGGAACTCTATCTCCGGCCAGTGGTTTTCGACGTACTTCAGGTCCCAACTGTTTGCCGCCAGGTAGACGAGGCTGTCGGTGCTGTCTTTCGCCAGGTTGGCCTGGTGGGCTCTCTCGAACTCGGCCATTTTCTTCGGGTCGGCGCACCTAACCCACCGGGCCACGGAGAAGGAGGTGGAGTCGTAACTGGCCTCCACCGAATACTCGGCCTTCAGCCTCGCCACGGCGACGTCGAACTGAAGCACCCCCACCGCTCCCAGTATGAATATGTTATCGGTAAGGGGCTTGAACACCTGTATGGCCCCCTCCTCCGAGAGCTGTAGGAGTCCCTTTTGAAGCTGCTTCGACTTCATAGGCGACTCAAGCCTGACCCTCCTGAAATGCTCCGGCGCGAAGCTCGGTATGCCTATGTACTGGAGAGGCTCTTTGTCGGTGAAGGTGTCCCCTATCTTGATGGTCCCGTGGTTGTGGATGCCGACAATGTCCCCCGGCCAGGCCTCCTCCACCAGCTCTCTATCCTGGGCCATGAAGATGGTTGGGTTGGACATGGTGACTTCCTTGCCTATCCTGTGGTGTTTGACCTTCATACCCCGGTAGAACCGGCCGGAACAGACCCTCATGAAGGCCAGACGGTCCCTGTGGGCTAGGTCCATGTTGGCCTGGATCTTGAAGACGAAGCCGGAGAATTCCTCCTCCTCCGGGGATACGGGCCTGGTGGTGGTCTCCCTGGGCCCCGGACAGGGGGCTATCTCTACGAAGCTGTCCAGCATCTCCCGAACTCCGAAGTTGTTGACGGCGCTTCCGAAGAAAACCGGCGTCTGGCTGCCCTTCAGGTAGTCCTCTAAGTCGAAGGGGTTTGCCGCACCCTCCAGGAGGGCTATGTCGTCCCTAAGATCCTTGGCCTGTACTCCGATGAGCTGGTCCAGCTTGGGGTCGTCCAGGTCCTTTATAACAGCCATGGTGTCCTGGGTCCTCAGGCTCTCGAACCCGGGTCGAAAAAGGGTGAGCTCCTTTTTGTATAGGTCGTAGGTTCCCTTGAAGCCCTTTCCCATTCCGATGGGCCAGGTCAGGGGGGCGCACTCTATCTGGAGGTTCTCCTCTATGTCCGAAAGCACCTCCAAAGGGGACAGTCCCTCCCGGTCCAGCTTGTTTATGAAGGTTATGATGGGAGTGTTCCTCATGCGACATACTTCCATGAGCCGTCTTGTCTGTTCCTCGACGCCTTTGACGCTGTCTATCACCATAACAGCGCTGTCTACTGCGGTCAGGACTCGATAGGTATCCTCGGAGAAGTCCTTGTGCCCAGGGGTGTCCAGCAGGTTTATCTCGTAGTCTCGGTACTCGAACTTCATCACCGAGCTGGTGACCGAGATGCCCCTCTCCTGCTCTATGGCCATCCAGTCGCTGGTGGCGTGCTTGGAGGACTTTCGGGACTTGACCGCCCCCGCCATGGTTATGGCTCCGCCGAAGAGGAGCAGCTTTTCTGTGAGGGTGGTCTTTCCTGCGTCGGGGTGGCTTATTATGCCGAAGGTCCTCCGTCTTTCTATCTGTTTTTTTAACTCTGAAGAGTTTATAGCCGTCATGTTGATCCTCCCGATAGGTCTCAGGTTGATTGAGGGAACCTCCAGTGCATACCTGGCTCCCTTGGAACAAAAAATTATACATCATATGGGCTCGGTCAGAAAGGATCAATTTTACCCTGAAACTGCCCTTGGGATAGAACGATAACTGCGTGTATAATTAGATGGTCTATGGTGTTCATCGTGGAGGAT
The DNA here is from genome assembly GCA_028709985.1 of Dethiosulfovibrio sp. GTDB lineage: Bacteria > Synergistota > Synergistia > Synergistales > Dethiosulfovibrionaceae > Dethiosulfovibrio. The sequence continues at coordinate 4,823 of JAQUTB010000091.1, read as the reverse complement.
TTTGCGATTAATTTTGGAGGGATGTAGATGAGAAAAAGCCTTTTTGTAAAATTGGTGTTCCCCCTAACGGTACTGTTGAGTCTCTTTACCGTATCTTTGGTGTCGACCTTGGTCATAACCTCGGACCAGGCCAATGACGGCATGGTAATAAACTTGGCTGGCAGGCAGAGGATGTTGTCCCAAAACATAGCCAAGGCTGCGCTGGCGTTTAAGCTGTCCGGCGACAGTGCCTACAAAAACGAGGCGGTCGCCTCCATGAACCTGTTTCAGGAGACCAACAGGGCCCTGGCCTCGGGCGGCAAGGCCCCTTTAGACCCTAAGGCGGGAACTTGGACCGAGATCCCGGCTCCGTCGGCCAGGTCTAAAGAGCTTCTCCAGGCCGCAGACAGGGCCTTTCAGTCCTATCGGAAGGTGGCTGAGTCGGTCCTCTCCGGTGGAGACGAGAACGCCTGGAAGCAAATTACCTCCCAGGCTCAATCGGTTCTGTCCGCCGCCGCTGCCGCTACGGTGTCCCTTGAGGCCGACGCCGCAGGTCGGGTGACGCTGCTTAAGGTTATACAGGAGGTCTCACTGGCTCTGGCTTTTGTGATAGCCCTTCTCTGCGTGCTTTTCTACCGTCGGTCCGTCATAGCCCCCATAAGGGAGATGAACCTCTTCATGGGCCGTTCCACCGACGGCAAGGCGGACCTCACCTGGCGTCTCCCGGTGCGGTCCGGCGACGAGACAGGACAGATGGCGTCCTACTTCAACGGTTTCGTCGAGCTTCTTAGGAGCAACTTCTGGGATACGTCCCAGGGAACACAGGACTTTTTGGCTGCCTTCAACTCCCTCGCCCGGTCTCTTGACGTTTTCGCCAAGACGTTTAAGTCCATGGAGGAAGGGGTCGCAAAAGGGGCTAAGGCAGTGGACCAGGTGTCGGGGGCGGTGGAGTCTCAGTACGCCTCCTCCGAGGAGATAGCATCCACATCCCAGGCCCTCGCTCAGATGGCGGAGAGTCTCAATCAGACCGTCTCCGACGTGGTGGCCAAGGCCAGAGAGGGCGAGGCCGCTTTGGCTCAGACATCCACCGCCATGGAGTCGGCCAGGGGGCAGGCTGAGCACGTCTCCGAAAGGGCTGCGTCTCTGGCTGAGAAGGCAACGGTCATACACCAGGTGGTTCAAACCATCCAGGGCATAGCGGAGCAGACAAACCTCCTCGCATTGAACGCCGCCATAGAGGCAGCCAGGGCCGGTGAGGCGGGACGGGGTTTCGCCGTCGTGGCCGAGGAGGTCCGTAAGCTGGCTGAGGAGAGCAAAAGGGCCGCGGTCCAGATAGGGGATAACCTCACAGGCCTCATGGAGGGCGTCGACGGAACCTCTAAGGACGTCATGGCTATGTCCAAGGAGATGGAGGACGTGGCGGACCGTATCGCCGGGGTGGTACAGGCTATAGTCCTGATCCTGGAGGGGATGGACAGCACCAACGAGGTTTCCCAGACCGTCGCGGCCAGCGCTCAGGAGCTTTCGGCCTCGTCTCAGGAGATGGCTTCCGGTGCCGAGTCGGTGTCTCGGTTTGCCTCGGAGGTTAACCAGGTTATAGACGAGGCTGGAGGTTCTGTCAGATCCCTCACCGTGATGGTCGAGGACCTGTCCCATAGGGTCGGTCAGGGGTCCAGGCAGGGAGAGGCTCTGTTAGAGGAGCTCTCCAAAATGAACCTCGGAACCTGCTCGGACATGAGGACGGTGGTGTCCAAGGCCGTCGACGCCCACACTGCCTGGATGGACCGGCTTGAGGCGTCCCTGGACGGTCGCCCTTGGGATCTGGAGACGGACCCGGCAAAATGCCGTTTCGGGCTGTTTTTGTCCACCGCCACCCCTCCTGCCCATCTGGCGGACCGGTGGCGTGAGGTGGTATCCCTCCACGATAAGCTTCACGGCCTGGGGCATCGGGTCGAGGAGGGTCTCAGAGAAGGGCGGAAGGATCAGGCCATGGGTGCCGCATCGGAGGCTAGATCGGTAAGCTCAAGACTGGCTTTGCTTTTGATGGACATGGCAAATCGCTGTGAAGGAAACCATATCGAGGCCCCCGCTCTGGTGGCCTCGACTAAGAGGGGATAATACGTATGAGAAAGTTTCTTTTGACCCTTTTTCTTGGAGGGTTTTTAGCCTTTAGCCTCTCCTGTCCCGGTTTCTCCGAGCCGGAGAAGGAGGAACAGCCGAGCGAGGCTCAGGCTCAGGTCGAAGCTCCTTCTCAGGAGGGGGCTACGGAGAAGGCCAACGTCCCACAGGAGGCCTCCATAACGGAGCAAACCGTTATGGTGGACGGAGAACCTCTGACCTACCAGGCGAGGACGGAGCTGATGCCCCTATTCGACGATTCAGGGGAGGAGATAGCCAGGGTTTTCTACGTCGCCTACTCTCTCTCCGATCGGGACCCGGTGGAGCGGCCCGTGACCTTTGCCTTCAACGGTGGCCCAGGCTCGTCGGCGCTGTTTTTGCACCTCGGGGCCTTCGGGCCTAAGTCGGTGAAGACGGCTCCCTCCGGTATAGGGCTGCCTAAGCCTCCCTATGTGTTGGAGGATAACCCCCATACCCTTCTGGACGTGACCGACTTGGTGTTCATCGACCCTGTCGGCACGGGATACAGTCGTCCGTCCGACAGCGAGGACGTCAGGTTCTTGGGTGTCGCTGAGGATATCCACTGGGTGGCTCAGTTCATAAGGATGTATTTAACCAGGGAGAACCGTTGGGGGTCGCCGGTCTATCTGGCCGGCGAGAGCTACGGTGGCGTCAGAGGCACTGGGTTGGCGTCGGCCCTCATGGATATAGGTGTAATGCCCTCGGGGGTTGTCCTGGTCTCCCCTGTGGCAAGCTACGGTGATCTGGTCCCGGACAGCAGCAACGATCGTCCCTTTATCCACGATCTTCCGTCCATGGCGGCGGTCGCATGGTATCACCGTAGGCTACCCAAAGACCTCCAGTCTCTGCCTCTTGCGGAGGTGGTCTCCAAGGCCAGGGATTGGGCCAACGGCCCCTATCTGGCGGCTCTGTGGAAGGGCAACGGCCTGAGCGAGGAGGAGAGGTCTGAGGTGGTCTCCCAGCTGTCTCGGTTAACCGCCCTTCCGGAGCGGGATATAAGGAGCCTGAACCTTCGTATCCCCACCTCGGTGTTCCTGTCCGGCCTCCTACAGGACAGGCGGGAGATGATAAGCCGCTACGATGGCAGGCTTACAGGTCCTGGCGGTTGGTACGACTACGGAGAGGATCCTATGTTCACCGTGGGAGGGGCTCCCTACCAGACCGCCTTTATGCACTACCTCATAAACGATCTGGAGTTCTTATCGGACAGGGAATATTTCAGCTCAAGCTCGGAGGTCATATACAACTGGAACTTCCAGTCCGGCAGCGAGAGCTTCGTGGGCTATCCCAACACGGTGGATCTGCTGGCAAGCGCGATGAGGAGGAGCGACTTCCTGAAGGTGTTCGTGGCCATAGGGTCCTACGACCTGACCTGCACCTACGACTCCATCCTCTACACCCTTGGGCGGTTGGACGTGCCCTCTAAGAGGCTGTCGGAAAACGTCACCGTGAAGGTATACGACGGGGGGCACATGATGTACTCAAACCCTCAGGCCAAGGCCGAGCTCAAGGCTGACCTGGCGGAGTTCTTCAGGAGGTAGACCTGATATGGCCGCTCTGGAGCTGAGACGCCTGGCGGGAGATAGCTACGTTATTCCAGGGGTCGTCTCCTTAGGTCTCTGGGGACCGGTGGGCAGCACGATCCTCTTCGACGCAGGAGGGGACGAGTCCTCCGGCAGGGCCCTCAGGAGGCTGCTGGATAATTCCGGCAGAACCTTACGCTGGATCGCCTGTACTCACTTTCACGCCGACCACGTGGGAGGATGCAGCTACCTTAAAAAGGCCACAGGATGTTCCGTGGCGATACCGGATATGGAGAGGCCTTTTCTGGAGGAGACCCTCTATGAACCAGCCTTTCTGTGGGGGGCGTCGCCATTTTCCGCTCTCAGAAATAAGTTTCTCATGGCTCCGTCCTGTTCGGTGGACCTAGGCCTTCCCCGGTCTGGCCTTTGGGAGGAGACGGGGCTGAAGGTGGTCCATCTGGGCGGCCATTCGCCGGGGATGGTGGGCTACGTAACGCCGGACCAGGTCGCCTACGTTGGGGATGCCCTCTTCGGGCAGGATATGATAGAGAGACACGGCCTCCTCTTCGTCGCCGACGTGGCGGACTGGCTAGTCACCCTGGACTACCTGGAGGACCTTGAGGCCCGGTGGTTCGTGCCATGTCACAGTGCGACGGTGGAGGACCCCTCCGAGCTAATACAGGTGACCCGGCGTCACCTGCTGGACATATCGGACAGGGTAAAGACCCTCTGCCGCACTCCCTCCACAAGGGACGATATTCTAGGTGGGCTCATGGAGTGGCTCGGCAAGAGGATGGACCCTGTTCGGTATGTGTTGAATCTGGGAGCCCTTTCGGCCCACCTCACCTACTTGGTGGAGAGGGGAGAGGTGGAGCCACTGGAGGATCGAGGCAGGCTACTTTGGAGTTCACTGTAGAGCACCTCTAAAAACTCTAATCCTCGGAGAGATCGTTCCGACGAAGCCCATTTGAGCCCGTATACTCGACATGCCGTTGTGTAGTCGAATGGGGCGACAGGACGTCGCCCCAAGCCGAGGGGGCACAGGACGTGCCCTCCGAGGCGGTTCGTACGGAACAGGCAGGTTTAGAGTACGTTCATAGAGGTTATCCTGTCCAGTATAAGCCTGCCCGGCCAGTGGTTAGGCAGGTCCGCCCCCACGTCCAAGGTGGATATGACCGATCC
>JAQUTB010000090.1 GCA_028709985.1 Dethiosulfovibrio sp. | reverse complement strand
CTCCATAGAGGAGGTCCACAGGTCCATGGTGGCCCACAACATCGGCAGACTCCCGGTCGTGGTGGACGGAGAGCTTAGAGGAATAGTCACGAGGACCGACCTTCTGAGGGCCCTCTATCCGGTATCCATGCCGGCCGACGACAGACAGATAGGCTCTGAGTATCCCTGGACCGAGCCGCTGGAGGGACTGCTTAACGACGGGCTTTTCCCACCGGACAGGGACCTCCTGGTTCGGCTGGGAAAAAGGGCGTCCGACCTAGGCATGAAAGCCTACGTCGTCGGAGGAGTCGTCAGAGATCTTATGCTAGGCAGACCCATATACGACCTGGACATAGTCGTAGAGGGCAAGGGAGTGGATTTTTTAAGGTCATGGGAGAGGGACGAGGTTCAGGTGTCCCTTCATAACCGCTTCCAGACCGGAACGCTGTTTTTCCCGGAGGGGCGAAAGGTGGACGTGGCGACGGCTCGGAGGGAGTTTTACGAGTACCCAACGGCCCAGCCCACAGTGTCCAGCGACTCACTGAAACACGACCTCTACCGGAGGGATTTCACAGTCAACGCCATGGCCCTGTCAATAGACTCCGAAAACTGGGGGACGTTGGTGGATTACTTCGGAGGCAGGAGAGACCTGCTTGCGAAAAAGCTCAGAAGCCTCCATAACCTCAGCTTCGTGGAGGATCCCACCAGGATGTTCAGGGGGATAAGGCTTGAACAGCGTCTTGGGTTCGACTTAGACGACAACGCCCTGAGAACCATGAACAGCTGCATCAGAGGCGGGCTTTTGGGAAGTCTGTCCGGCTTTAGGCTCAGGTCCGAGCTCGAGATCTGCCTCATGGAGCCTCGCCCGTGGCCCATAGTGAAGAGAATGGCCGAGCTTGGACTGCTGGACGCTATTTTCCCCGGCATAAAGATCGGTTCAAGGGTTGCCTGGGCACTCCGTAGGCTGTCTTTATCGACCAGGAGGCTCGGTAGGGACCTGTTGCCCATGGGGAGCGACCTATGGATAGCCACACTGTCCATGTTGCTGTTGGACAGTCCTGCCGACCTGTACCACAGGGTATCCGACAGACTGTGTCTCACGGCGAAGGAAAGGGAGCTACTGTCCTTCTGCGTCGAGGATATGGGGACTATGGAGGCCAGACTGGGTGGCAGACAGGATCTCTCTTTCTCCACCATCGTGGAGTCTTTGGATGGATATAACCCCGTGGCGGTGTTCGCCTGGGCAGTGTCCACCTCCCTTTGGCGGTTCAGGAGGAGATTGGTCCTCTATCTAACCAGACTGATCAAGGTTCGGCCTATGTTGACCGGATCCCACCTGATCGACATGGGGTATAGAGAAGGACCGTCCATAGGTGGAATGCTAAGGGCCCTTTTGGCGGCCAGGCTGGACGGAGAGGTCGACACAAGAGACGACGAAATAGACTGGATCAGGTCAAAATACCCTGATCACAAGGAGAGTGTAGGTAGAAGATGAGCGGTTTTTCAGCACAGATAGCGGACATCCTTTTGGCCCTTCCTGCGGTGCTTTGGGCCATATCCTTTCACGAGTTCTGCCACGGTTGGGTGGCGTATCAGTTGGGCGATCCCACCGCTAAAGACGCCGGTAGGCTCACTTTAAATCCTCTGGCCCATTTCGACATAGTAGGGGCCATGATGTTGCTTTTATTTCACTTCGGATGGGCCAAGCCAGTTCCCATAGATCCGAGATACTTCAAACAGCCCAGGAGAGACATGCTCCTGGTGTCCATAGCAGGGATAGCCGGCAACATCCTCTCTGCCACGGTGGTGGCGCTGATCATAAAGTTCATGCCCGGGCCCTTCATGGCCATACCGGCGCTGGGCAGGGTAATGATACTGATGGTCTACGTAAACGTCGGCTTGGCCGTGTTCAACCTTATCCCTATCCCACCGCTGGACGGATCGAAGCTCATATATCCCTTTATACCCAGAGCCTGGATGAACGGGTGGTTTTTCCTTGAGAAATACGGTTTCTTCGTCCTGCTGTTGCTGGTCGCTACTGGGGCCATCGGATCCATAATGAGGCCGGTCATGTACATGTTTCTCAAGATAATCCTGGCATAGGGAGGACTATATGAAGGTATTCGTGACGAACGACGACGGGGTATACGCCCCCGGCATAGTGGCGTTGGCCAAGGCCCTCAAAAACTCCGGGCATAGCCCCTTTGTGGTGGCCCCCGACAGAGAGAGAAGCTCGGTAGGACACGCCATAACCCTTACCCGGCCTCTCAGGCTGTGGGAGGTGAACAGCGATCTGTACGAAAAGGGAGTTAACGTAAACACCTGCGACGGGACCCCGTCGGACTGCGTCGTACTGGGCATAGACCAGCTCTACCCTCAGGCAGACCTGGTCATGTCCGGCATAAACAACGGCCCCAACCTGGGAGATGACCTGACCTACTCGGGAACGGTCTCAGCCGCCATGGAGGGATCTATCCTTGGATTCCCCTCCATAGCCGTATCACTAAACTGCTCCAGGGAGGACGACGAAAGACACTACGAAAGCGCAGCAGAGATAATGGTGCGGCTTCTGGACTGGCTATCTCGAAGCCCTGCACCTCGAGAGATAGTCCTAAACGTCAACGTCCCAAACCTGCCGCTGTCCCTGATAAAGGGCATAAAGGTGACTCACAAGGGGACCAGGATATACGCCGACAAGGTTACAAAGCTACAGGATCCTCACGGAAGAAACTACTATTGGGTGGCTGGTCGGCCCGAGGACGACCTGGTGGAGGGAAGCGACGTATGGGCCGTAGCCCACGGCTACGTATCGGTCACGCCAATACACATGGACATGACCCACTATGACACTCTTGAGATAATGAGAAGCGGTGGGATAGAGGGAGCCATAAAGGGATTATAAAAAAAGGGTGGCGATGGGGGGGATCCCATCGCCTGGGGTGGTGGATTTTGGAGGGTTCCACAGAACGTCCGCATCTCGCGAACGAGGCTATGATAACACCGCATCTGTGGTTACTCTATGGGGGAAACTCCCTAATTACCTATGGTTTTTTGGGTACATAAATTGACGGATTTGTCGTTGTTGACACATGGGGAGATTACCGGTAGAATTCCCCACCAAAAGAGGATAGTCGCGATGATGGGGACAAGTAGCGCAGGAAACCGCCACAGAGAGGGACGTCCACAGGCTGAAAGGCGTCTCGGAAAGGTCAATGCGTGAAACCACCTCGGAGCAGACGGCGAAGCCCTTGCGGGATAAGTCGTCGGGGCGTGCCCCTTACAGCACCGAAGAGAGCCGGCCAATGGCCGGAATTGGAGTGGAACCGCGGCCAGGTCATGGTCGTCTCCAGGTACATGCCTGGTGACGATCGTGACCTGGCTTTTATTATATCACCATTGGAGGAATAGACCATGAGAAAAGGCATACTCAGCAAGTATAAAGACCATCTTCCGGTGAACAAAAACACTCCGTCCCTCTCTCTGTGCGAGGGTGATACCCCTCTAATACCGCTTGAAAACCTCGGCGAGGATCTTGGAATAGAGCTCTACGCCAAGTTCGACGGCCTCAACCCCACCGGATCCTTCAAGGACAGGGGAATGGTTATGGCGGTCGCCAAGGCCATAGAGGAAGGGGCAAGGTCCATAATATGCGCCTCCACGGGGAACACCTCCGCCTCCGCCGCCGCCTACGCCGCAAGAGCTGGAATTCGCTGTTTTGTCCTCCTTCCGGCGGGCAACGTCGCCATGGGCAAACTGGCCCAGGCGGTGGCCTACGGAGCCAAAATAATCGCCATATCGGACAACTTCGACGTCGCACTGGACATGGCGAGACAGGGATCGGAGAGGCTGGGTATGGCCATAGTGAACTCGGTAAACCCCTACAGACTGCTGGGACAAAGAAGCGCCTCCTGGGAGATCTGCGAAGAGCTCGGCGATAGGCCCGACTGGTTGATCCTCCCCGTCGGTAACGCTGGCAACATCTCCGCCTACCGGGAGGGATTTGATTACTACGCCACACTTGGAAAATGCTCTGGCCTTCCCAAGATGATAGGGGTACAGGCCTCCGGCGCCGCCCCTCTTGCCCTTGAGAGGGAGTTTCCAAACCCCGAGACAATCGCCACAGCCATAAGGATAGGCAGACCGGTTAACGGCGAAAAGGCCAAAAGCGCCGTAAAAGACAGCGGAGGGTCCTTCATGGCCGTTGAGGACAGCGAGATACTGGCGGCTCAGTCCCTTCTGGCGTCGAAAGAAGGGGTATTCGCCGAGCCCGCCTCCTGTGCTGGACTGGCGGGGCTGTTAAAGCTCAAAAACGCCGGAGAGCTTCCCCAGTCCATAAAGGTGGTCACAGTCCTCACCGGAAACGGCCTAAAGGACCCTAACGTCCTGCTGTCGTCCATGCCTCCCATCAAGCCGGTTCCAGGGGAATGGTCGAGCCTGGAGGAGCTGTTTAGACGATGATCTCCGTAAGGGTTCCTGCTACCAGCGCCAACCTGGGGTCTGGCTACGATTCTATAGGGCTGGCCCTCAAGTTCTACAACGTTTTCAAGGTCAGAGGTTTGCTCCCGAAGGGAAAATACGACCTTGAGACAGTAGGGGAGGGCTCCAACGAGGCCCAGGACGTAAAGTCCAACGGTGTCATAATGGGATACGAGGCCGCCTGCGCCGAGTGGGGGATGGAGGCCCCAGGGCTGGACATGCTCAGCCTGAACGCCATCCCCTTCTGTCGAGGGCTGGGAAGCTCCTCCTCCGCCATAGTCGGAGGGGTGATGATAGCCAATCAGCTGAGGAACGACCCCCTATCCAAAGAGGAGCTTCTGCCCCTCATGGTGAGCCTGGAGGGCCACCCGGACAACGTGGTTCCCTGCTGCGTAGGGGGAATGGCGGTCAGCTGCTGGGATGGAGGGGAGCTGAGGTACGTCAAGCTACCCCCATCTCAGGGGGAAATGGTAACGGCGGTGGTGGCGGTCCCCAACGTCAAGGTCCCCACGTCACAGGCCAGGGCTGCCCTGCCGTCGTCGGTCTCCATGGAGGACGCTGTGTTCAACCTTAGCAGATCGGCCCTCCTGGCCGCCTCCTGGTCCACAGGACGGTGGGATAATCTCTCCTGGGCCATGGGGGACAGGCTTCACCAGCCATTTAGATCCAAGCTCTTCCCCGGAGGGGAGGACATACTTAATGAGCTAAGGGACCTCCCAGGCTGTGACGGAGTTGCGATAAGCGGATCGGGGCCCACTATGGTGGCCTTCACCAGGACAAATCCCGGCGAGATAGCAAGGGCCATGTGTTCCATATTCGCCAGGCTTGGGGTTCACTCCCGGTTCTTCGTGCTGGACGTGGACCAAAACGGCGCCACGGTGAAAATCGATGGATAGATCAGGAGGAATAAAAATGGACGGAGAGACCTTTACCGTAGATTCGGTGATATGCGACGACGACGTGGCAAAAGTGGCGGTCCTCGGGGTTCCCGACAGGCCCGGAATAGCAGCCCACCTGTTTAAGGCTTTAGGCGACGCCATGGTGCCGGTGGAGATGGTCATCCAGAGCGTCATGAGAGGGGACGTAAACGACATAGCCTTCCTCATAAGGACGGAAAAACTGGACTCCGCCATAGAGGTCTGCCGGAGGATGCCCGACGAAATCGGCGCCCAGGGCGTGACCTTCGACACCGAGGTATCGAGAATCGCCCTCTACGGCCAGGGATTTTCCTCCCGACCTGGTCTCCCTTCGGACGTGTTTTCCCTCCTGGCGGAGGGGGGGATTAACCTGGAGATGATAGTGGCCACCCCCGAATCTATCTGCTGTGTGGTGTGTAAATCCAGCGCAGTAGAGGCGCTTTCCACTCTGCGAAACAGATTTGTAGGTGGATTATCCAGCTAAGGCTTTTTGAGGTACAATAGGTCCGTATTGGACCGAATAAACCTCAGGAGGGATTAACTTTGAAGCTATGCTACCTGGACGGCGAATTTTTGCCCTTTGAAAAGGCGGTAATCCCGGTATCCGACCACATAATCCAGAGAGGAATAGGGGTTTTCGACCTCGTGAGGACCTACGGACGGAGGCCGATGATGATGACCTATCACCTCGAGCGGCTGTCCCGTTCCGCGTCCTCCTTGGGAATAGACGAAAAACTGGGCCTCGAGGCCATGAAATCCCTCGTCAGGCAGGGAATAGACAGAATGGAAGGCGACGGAGAGGTGTTGGTCAAGTTCTACATAACAGGAGGGGATCGATTTGTCGATGGCTGTCGATTTCCGGACCCCAGATACTTCGTCTCATTCGAGGACCTCGTTTTGCCGGAAAGGGAAAACTACGAAAAAGGGGTCAGGCTCTTTCCCCTGGACAGGGCTAGACTTCTACCGTCGGCAAAAAGCATAGATTACAGCGCTGCCCTCGCCAAAAACTCGGTGGATCCAGGGGCGTTGGAGGTTCTCTATTGCCCTGGAGGGGTAATCTCCGAGGCTGGGCACAGCACATTCTTCATGGTCAAAGACGGCAAGGTCATAACCGCCCCGGACGACATGGTCCTGGCTGGAACCACCAGGTCTCTCATAATCCAGATCCTCGAGGAAAACGACATCCCTCTTGAGATGAGGGCCCCGTCTTTGGACGAGATAAAGTTCTCTCAGGAGGCATTCATCTCGGGCTCGGTGAAGGAGATTATGCCGGTAGTTAAGATAGGCACTCAGACCGTAGGGGACGGAAAACCCGGCCCTATAACGGCCCAGATAGCCGAGCTATACCGCCAGAATGTGCATAACTGGCTGGAATAACCGATGTTTCTCGTTATTCCTGTCATCTCCCTGATCTTATTTTTGACTCTGCCTGACTACGCGTTTGCCTTTGGTTCAATATCCGAAATCTACTGGGCGGTGCCTACAGTGGTTGTGTCC